>CADCPN010000053.1 GCA_902803375.1 uncultured Erysipelotrichaceae bacterium
CGATGCTGCGTTATCGGGACTGGAAAAAAGGCAAAAATCGCGATGGCGAGTGAGCTCGCCATCCCTTACGTGCACCTAGGAGTTTTTGTGAATAACCCCTCTGAAAAGGACCTCTATTCGAGTTACGACCTCAGCCATTCCACCCTTTTGCCTTTCTATCAATCGGGAAAGAGAATCGCGATTACCTACACCCCTTACCAATACAACACCCAAAAATATTGGATGGTATTCGCTGATCTCTCTTCAATAGTCCCATTGGCTTAAGCGAGGAAAAAATAGGTAAGTCAGCAACAGTGGAATAAAAACTTGCTTCCCCATCAAAAAGATAATAGGCGCCATCGCCTCCTTCGTCTTCGGATTATTTTTCGTCGGCACCATCTAAAAACGAAAAAGAGTCCCGACAGGGATCGGAGCTCTTTCGTTATGGCCTTAATAGCCCTTAGGAAGATATAGGAGGGAGCTATCGATGGAGGAAGGTTTCTCACTTCCAGTATAGCCCATGATTTCCGATAGTTCCGCGTTCATCTTGCTGATCTTTTTGGACACGCCCTCTTTGCCTTCTTTCAATAGTTCTGGGAGGATGCCCCTTCCCACCATAACGGCATCCGCGCCTAGGGCCAATGCCTTAAAGACGTCGTAGCCCGAGAAGACCTGGCCATCGAGGATGATCTTCATTTCCTTTCCTACCGCTTCCCTGATTTTGGGAAGAAGCATTAGCGGAGGAACGCCATAGGGGATTCTGCCATGATGGGTGGAGAGGACAATGCAACTGACGCCAGCTTCTTTTGCTTTTAATGCATCGGAGACGGAAAGAACGCCCTTCAAGACGAAGGGTAGCTTAGTCGCATTGACGTAGCCTTTGATATCCTCAAGGGTAACTGGACCCATGGGGAGTCCATCGACGATATCGTATTTGCCATCCTTCCCATAGACGTGGTCGATATCGATGCCTAGGGCAATCGCACCTTGCTCTTCTGCGCTTTTCATTTGAGAGAGGATGACTTCATGGTCGGCGAAGGGCTTAATGATGCGGACGGAATCCTTGTTCAAGGATAGGAGCTTTTCCGAGGTCTCCTCGTCTTCCATGCCATAGAAATTGAGGATGTTGAGCTCTTTGGCGGCAAGCGCGTATTCCTCCATCGGGGTCCTGCCTTCGATTCCGACCTTATTGAGGTGGGAGAAGGCCGGCATCACGATCGGAGAAAAGAATTCCTTGCCAAAGAGGGTAGTGGAGAGAGTAGGCTCATGGCTATCGATGATCCTTTCTTCGATCAGGATCTCGTCGAAGTATTTCCTTGCCCAGAAGTTGGCGTCGGCGTAGTTGCTTTCCGGTTCGGGAATCACGCCTTCTTTGCCAGGCCAAGGGCCTTTTCTCATATTGTCGTAGCCGTTGCTCATAGATATGCCTCTTTTCTTTCTTCCCCATTTTACCGAGGCTGGCCTAGGAGGGATACCCATATGCAAAGGTATCGATAAAGAAAAAGAAACGCCGGGCATTCTATTTCCTTTATAGCCCGGCTTTCCTTTAGAATGACATAGGTTTTGGAGAGCGAAAATGAACGAAGAGAATATCCATATCGAATTTGAAGGGCAGTCCAATAGAGCGGTCGCCTATGATAATGACAAAGAGATCGGCGTCTGCGAGTTTCACGTTGACTCACTCTATTGGAGCATCGACCACACCTATGTCGATCCTAATTACGGTGGAAGAGGCATCGCAAAGAAGCTAGTTCTCTCCATCGTTACGCAGGCTAGAGCAAAAGGCGTGAAACTAATCCCACTCTGCTCCTATGCGGCCAAGGTCCTTAGCGCCAGCGAATACGCCGACTTGCTCGCCTAAGAAATCGATAGCCTTTCTTTCATTATCCAAGCAGGGAGATCCTTGCTTGGATTTTTCTTCGCCTTTCGATTTGCCTAACTCTTTTCAAGCTAATCCCAATCCTATGCATGCTTTCTTCCTGCGGCATGGCGCCACTAGCATCCTTACCCCTGAAGATTCTCTCTCTAAAAGCGAGCACATTGCTCCTCTTGAATCTTCCATTGGCGAAGAAGAGTCAAAAAGCCAAGTCGCCACGCCAGCCAAAGAATCCTCTGAACCAGCCAAGGAATCCATAGAACCTTCCTCGAGCAAAGAAAATGAAAATGCAGGGCCTTTTAAGATCAAGAAAGCTTCCGTCCCCTTCAATGGCGTTTACCTAGAATTCAGCGAGATTGCCGCTGCCGATGACTATAAGGTCTACGTCAAAGGCGTTTCCGACTCCGTCTGGGTCAGGGTCGATAACGAGTTTCTCCGCAACTACGGCTCTTACAGAAGAGTCGACGTCCTTGGGCTAAAAAAGGTGCCTACTTTGTTAGAATCGATGCCATCAAAGACGGCAGCGTCGTTAGTTCCTTGCTCTCTAACGATCTACTCGCCACCTCTATTGCCCGCGACGGCTATGCCTTCGCGCATGACCATATCCCCGGCGCCTATAACAAAGACGGCACCTTGAAGGATAACGCAGCCGTGCTCTACATCAGCGACGATAACTCCTCCACCATCACCTTTGATGTCCAAGTCGATAAGAAAGGCAAGATGCAGACCGGCACTTTCATCCAAGAGATTCTCACCCTCCTAAAGAAAGGCGCCTAGAAGCGCCCGAACGACGTCTTCTTCATCGGTGACGTCCATGTCCCCGAAGAATTTGCCGCGGATAAAAACTATAGCGTCTGCAAAGGCGACCTCGTTCTTGATGGCAATAACAAATACAATGCAGGAATAACCGTGGAAGGCGTAGGAAAAGCACCTGCGAAAAGTAATTAGCTCTGCAACGCCGGCAGAGCTTATTTTATTTAACGGTAGGAGACTTCGATTTCGTGGTGTCCCGAGAGTTTCTTCAAACTGATGGGGACCGCGACTTCCTCGCCATCGAGGGTAACCACCTGGTGGGAAGGATCGCAATAGACGCCCTTCTGCTTAAGGATCTGGATATGGAGCGAGCCGATTGGGGTGACCGAACGATAGGAGATAGAGGAGTCCTCTTTTCCTAAAGCCGGGACAAGGCTAAGCCCTTCTTCGGTATAGACGTAGCCTAGCTTCTCCTCTACGGCAAGGGTGAGCCAGGTCGCGGTACCGCTAAGCATCGGGCCGATGTTCTCTTGCGTCTTGGAGTTGTTGTATTGCGTGCAGAAGCGCGGATTCCCTTTATAGAGATCAACGTCACGGAGGACATGATAGGGCAAGACGAGGTCAAGCATGAAGTCGGCGTCGTCGATAAGACGCTCGGCAAGGACCGGGTCAGCGGTGAGCTTTGCTTTGCGAAGCATTGCGACCACCGCCATCATCGTAGCGTGCTTGAATACGCCCTCATTTTCCCTATCTCCTGGGAAATAATGGTCGGTGGATGCGCTTTTTGCTCCTGCTAGCCCAAGGTTTTCGGGAGTGCAGAGCTTATATCCGGCATCGCAGCGGAGCAATTTCTCTAACACAGGCAGCATCTCCTTGATCTCTGCTTCGCTAGCGACGTTAGAAAGAAGCGACCAGGAGAAGGAATTGAGGTAATAGGAGCCATCGATATTGGGGTCGATGGAAAGCTTATCGCCTTTGCAGCCGACGTAGCTAGTATGGACGGGGTTATCGCGGTTAAGGAGAACGCGGGCGAAGTAGCCTTCGATATAGGCGTGGGCTAGCGTGTTCCGCTCCATCTTCTTGGCTAATGCCGTGGCAAGCTCCTCCACGTCTTTATCGCCGCTATGGCGGCAAAGGGAGGCGGTCTCTTTGGCGGCGATCACAAAGAGGAAGGCATTCATGACCGACTCAGAGAAGTCGTTCTCTAGCGGGGCGCCATATGTTGCGCCAGACTTCCTTAATTGCCTTTTATACTCCTTCTCCTTTGCTGGGCCATCTAGGTAATCTGGGTCAAGCTTCAGGCAGTCATTCCAGTCGGCGCAATCTAGTAGCGGCAAGCCGTGTTTGCCAATGGAGATAGAGCCAGAGTAGAGCAAGATCGCGGAGATGGTATCAAGAAGCTCACGCTTGGATTTGCTGCCCGCAACTTTGAAACGCTTATGGAGGAATGATAGGTCGCCAGTGGCGCTGATATAGCGGTAGATGGCATCGATTAGCCACAAGGCATCATCGCTGCACATGCCAGGCTCTTTGCCGATGTAGAAGAAGTTATGGTTGGCATAGCCCATCTTGTAGACGTTGCTGATCCATTCCGAAAGAAGGGACTTCACAAGGGCCTGCTTGCCTTGCGAAAGAAGATAGGGGATGGAGGCATAGAGGTCTTGGATCTCGCGGAAGCCGATTTCGCGGTAGCCCTTCTGCGTCATGGCGAAAGACCTGGAGACGAAGCTTTGATACCTCACCTGGAAAGGAAGGTTATGGTTGATATAGGCTTTGAGGTCTTTATCTTCCGCGTCCTCGATTTGGAGATAAGAAGCGTAACGGGCCTGCTCTTTCTTAATTTTTTCTAGGGCAAGGAGGGCTTTCTTTGGGGTCCCCGCCTTTTCTAGTAAGACATCAAGCTTCTGCTCGAACAAGGTGAGATGCTCTTCCCCTTTGGTAGCAAGGTTATCGCAATAGCCAACATAGGTGGCGCAGCGGTATTCCTTATTGGGGGGAAGACCAATGGACTTGCCTAAGGCGAAGAAATTAGGTCCTTTTAGGGATAGGGAATTATCAAGGCTATAAACGCCATCAGGATGCTCATAGGACCCCTTGCCAAGGAAGGCGGACATATCGCTAGAGAAGCTATCGGCGCCGCCGTAATCGTCTTTAAAGGAGACGAAGCGGATCTCCCTTTTGAAGTATTCGGGATAATAATCCGGGCAAAGGGCCTTCAAGGAGCCGTCTTCATGGAAATAGGCGCGGTTTTGCGAGATGACGGTGACATAGATGATGTCGACCTTCTGATTATCCGGGTTCGGGGAGCCGAACATGCCGGTGAAGACGAGCTTCAGATTGCGTTGTCTATAGGAGAGGTTCTTGATGGAGACAAACTGCACTTCCACCGCTTCCGGGCCGCCCTTATATTGCGGCAATAGGTAGATATAACGGGTGACCTCCAATTTGGTGGGGGTGGTGTATCTGATTTCGGTGTAATTAGGATGGTGAATAGTCTCGGCCTTCGTCCCTAGAGGCGGGAGGGCGCTATAGAAAAGGGGCTCCCCTTCCTCAACGATGTAGAACTGCCTATTCGCCGGATCGCCATTCTCATCCGGGGAGATGCCCCACTTGGTCGCTAGGACCTGGAAGGAGGCATAGGCGCGGAAAGAGCCGCCGCCATATTGGTCAACGACGGATTTTGGGGTGCTTTGAAGGGGATGGGGATAGCCTTCGCGGTTGCCTAAAAGCAAGTTAACGCCATAATGGGTGCCGACTTTCGGGGAGGACCAATCGATATGATGGTTGCCTTCTTCATCTAGATAGCCGCCATAGTTAGAGACTCTACTAACCGCGGGGGCGAATAATCTTCCTCCTTCATATTCGCGGCCTTGCTCATCCTTAAGGGAATTAGACGCAGCATCGAAGACATATTGATGGCCCCTTGGGAGAGAATCTAGGAAGGAAGAGACCTCCTTACTAGCGACCGCTTCGCGGAAAAAGGGGCATTTACGGCCAAGGCCTTTAGCCTTAATCAAAGTTTTGTGGTCAAGAGAAAGGAAACGGATATCGTCGAACCCCTCCTCTAACGCCTTGTTGACCGCGAATTCATCTCGAGAGCTATAGTTCATAAACAATCTCCTGCTTAAGGGGATTATAGTTTAGTTTTCCATTTACGAAAACGTTTAAGTAAAACTTTCGAGTATATCCTTTCCTTTTATAAGGAATTTATTGGTATCCTATTAGCCATGAACGATAAATTGCTTCTTGCCTATGATCCCGCGGATATCGATACCGCCAAAGAAGTCTTGGAGGCCATCTCCAAAGAAGGCTTCGATATTTCTCTCTCCGATGGAGAGACTAACCCTGACCTACTCACGGTCGTCCTCCTTTCCACCAACACCACCAAAGAAGGTCTATATGCCCACGAGAAATGGATCGAAGAGCAATTCGCCTATTCCTCCTACAAAGGGTTCCGCGTCATGCCTTTGCTTGCCTGGCACTCCTCTAAAGTCGATTTTGAGGAGCTTTGGGATTCTCGAATCGAAGCAATCTATCAAGGCACCTTCTCCGAAGAATTCAAGCCTTATGGCTGGGATCTCGATGATGAAAACGCGGGGAAGGAATTCCACCGCGTTTACGAAGAATATTCCGAATAAGGGGACATGGTCCTCTTATTTTTCTTCTATTGGCTCCTTGGGGGATTTTTCTTCCATCTTATCGAATTCGCCATATTCGACGCCAGCATGGGCGAAGCGGATGTCATCAAGTAACTTCCATTCCTTGCCTTTCTTCTCATATAGCTTCAGCCTGCCATATCCTGAGCCGCCATTATGGAGAGAAGAGAACCTCTTGATGCCCTCAGGGTCTTCATAGTTGATGTTGATGGTCTGCTTGGCGTCGACATAGGCCTCAATCTCATACTTCTGCTTATGGTTGCTCTGGGTGACGTTCCAGTGATAGAGGTTATCCTCTTTATCCTTCTTGAAGGAGAATGTAGTCTTGCAGCCGGTCCAGAACTTAGAGAAGTTGAATTCGAATTCCTTTCCTTCGTAATAGATGCCAGAGAGCAATTTCCTATCGAAACTGATGCCAAAGGCCTTTGGCTTGCCCCCGCCGATATCGAAGGCGGAATTCTCAAGGCGCTTTTCGGTGAGATTGGAGACGAGGTCGCAGGAAGATAGCCATACCCACGGAGAGGTGAAGCCGCTTCCCCAGTTCTTATCGCTATAGCCATAGGAGGAATCCTTATTGACGCTATAAGGATCGCCATCGCAGGTGATCTTGCCCTCGAATAAGGTCTTCATCCCTTGGGCGTGCCAATACATCTGGAAGGCTTTTAGGCGGCGGAACAAAGGCCCTGCGCCATAGCCGACGTTATAGGCGAGTTGCTTATCTAGGCTCACATCAAGGGAGATAGAGCCGGCATCTGACATCAATTCCGGGTGATGGGAGGCGACGCTAGAGGGGATATCGATGGAGGCATAGATGCGATCTTCGCTGAAAAGGAAATCTTTGCCTTTGACCATGTATCCTTTATCTAGGTCGAAGGAGATCATAACCTCATCGACGGGATAGAACTTATGAAGCTGCCTTGGCCGAGGGCCCCAACAGCCAAGCTTGACCATGACGTAGCTTGGCCTTTTGCCTTCGTGCTTGGAGACGGCGGATTGGCCAAGGACGACTTCATGCGGGGAAAGCTCGGGGTTAATGATGAAGCATTCGGCGAAGAAAGGGACCTCTTCCCCGGTGATTGCGTTTTTGGCGGTGAAGCTATGCCACCACCAGTCATAGCCCTTACTGGCGAATTTGCCATCGAGCATGTAGGAGTTTCTAGCGAGATCTTTGCGGTTAAACATGATAGAGACATTATAGGTAGAAAAAGCCCTGAATCGAAATCGAAACAGGGCGTTTTTATTGGTTTGTTGGCTTATCTGCCTTTGGCGGCGAGCTTAACGCATTCGTAGGCGCCGTCATAGAAGCCAGCCTGCTTAAGCTTGACGATGCGGTCGCACATCATCTTGATGAGGCCTCTATCGTGGACGAGGGAATCCAGCATCTCGTTCATCGATTTCGGATCGGGGCACTCCTTCACCGCGTCGCCCATCTCTCTGCCATAGATGCCGCCATAGACTTCATGTCCGCCGATGTGGCGCATGAAGATCTTCGGGATCGGGTAGTAGACGAGTTCGGAAGGCTTGGTGATGAGGAGGTCGCAGCCATTCATCAATAGGTTGGTGCTATAGACGGCTTGGAAGATATCCTCGTTGCAGATGGCATAGATGCCTGGGAGATCCTTGCTCTTGAGGTCTTCCGCCATGGCCTTGACCTTATCGTATTCGTTGAAGAGGTCGATGGTCTCAAATCCCTTAAGGTCTTCCTTGAGCTTGTTATAGACGCCTTTGTGGTCGCCGAAATTGATGATGATGGAGACCTTGTTCTCCTTAACCATCGGCAGGAGGTGCTCGATCATGCCCTTATATAGGTCATAGCCGGCGCCGGCGCCGCCGACGGTCATCAAGATGCGGATCGGACGTCCCTCGTCGAGTCTAGCCTTTCTATCTTCGTTGACCTGCTCGCAGTTGACGAGCAGCTCATGGTCAACGTAGCAGCCGACGAGCTTTAAATCCTTATCGCCCATGCCCTTTAGCGGCTTCTTGTCGAAGCCGTTGAAGGTCTTGTAGCCGACATAGGCAAACGGGGTCTGAACGGTGTGGATGGCGCCTTCGGAAAGGTGAAGGGCCATCGGCCAGTTATCGGGAATCGCGTTGACGACGTGGGTCATGCCAGCGTGGATGGCGGCTTGAGAAGGCCAGGCGTGGGTCGCGATATAGGGGATATCCTTCGGGATGTGGCGGAAAAGAGGAACAAGCAGCTCGGTATTCTTCTGATCGCCGACGTTATAGGTGATCTTCTTGAAGCCCTCGGAGTTAAGGGGCTCCCAGACGAAGTGATTGAAGAGCTTGGACTTCTGGGAGATGCGGGAAGCCTTGGAATAGAGCTCATTTTGATGGCGGATCCATTTGGAGCCGGTCGCATCGAAGGAGGCGAGGTCTAGCCAATAGGGATCATAGCCGAGCGCTCTGGCGGCTGAAGCCATGGCGATGGAGATGCGGTAATGGCCGAATCCCATGCGGATGTTGCCAACGATGAGTGGCTTGCCAGAGAAGGATTCCTTGCCATCGCCAAGAACGATGTTCTTCGCGCCTAGGAAATCTAATGTTGGGATGGCGGAGAAGCCAAGGGTATAGTCCTTTTCGGTGTCGTCACCGAACTTCTTGAGGGCCTTTTCCTTAGCCTTGTTAGCCTTTTTGATTGCTTTCTTCGGCATCGGGTTTCCGAAGATTACCGAGCTTTTGTCTTCAATTTTCATAAGCTGAAAACTCCTTAATGAATTAAGTTATAGAATGGATAAAAACGCAGTTGATTAGGCGCAGATGCCGCAGATGATGGTTTCCGCGAGGTAGCAGATGGCCTGATAGTAGGTCATGCCGGTCTTGGAGAGAAGATCGGGGCGGTAGAGCATTTCCATGCCCGAAGCGAATAATCCAACGAGGAATTCTTCATTGGCGTCGGCTTTGAAGACCCCTTCTTTTTTGCCTTGCCTAAGCAATTCGCGGAAATAGAACCACTGGGATTCATAGGCGGTCATGGTCTCGGCATAGACTTCGGGCTCGAACTCTGCGAGTTCATGGAGGCGATTCATATCGAGTTCGTCTTCGAACGGTGTCTTGATGGTGAGGAGCTTACGAAACTTCTCAAGGGTACCGAGGCTATTGTCGTTATAGATGGCAGCCTGGGCATCATGGATGTATTTGCTGGAGGCGGAAAGGACAAAGGAATAGATGTCCTTCTTGCCGGAGAAATACTTGTAAATGGTCTTTTTGGAAATGTGGATGTTGCTGCTAACTTCATCCAAAGTGGCCTTGTGGCCCTTCTTGTTGAATTCGGAGATGAAGGAATGAACGATCTCCATCTTTACGTCGCGGTTATTGTCAGTCATAGAAACGAATTACGGAAACTCCCTATATTTTTGATGGTTTCCATGATAGTTTGAAAGCCCTTTCAAATCAAGGCAAAAAAAGAAAATGCCCCAATTGGGACATTTGTCTTAATACTTCTGGCAGGCAACAGCCAACACTACTTTTCGAATTTGTATAGGTAGTATTTATCGCCGGCTTTGACGACCTTGACCTCGGTGACTTCATCATCGAGCGCAACCTCATAGCCGCTGCGAGTATAGTCGGTGCCATCGTAATAGATGGTGAGGTCAACCTTCTTGCTGGAAACAACCCAATAGGCCTTGTTGTCTTTCGAATCGAGAAGCAGGGTGTGCTCCGCTAGGCCTTTCTCATCGTTTCTTGCGTAATAGGTGAGGGTTTTGCCGTTTAGCGAGCCATGAAAGGTAGAGCCAGAGAACAAGGAGCCGCCATAGACGAAGGCTTCCCACTTCTGGTGATCGTCATTCCAAGCAGACTGGATGTTGCTTTCCAGCATAGAGTCATCGAGGGATTTCTTAAGTTTAGAGAAGAAGCCCGGCTTCTTCTCGCCTTTGGTCTCCTTCTTCTCCGCATCATCTTTCTTTTCGTCGACTACTTCGACATCGACGACGTCTTTCTTTTCTTCAGCCATTTTATTTGCCTCCTAAATATGGCTTTATCTTATATCTTTCTAGTAGAAAGGGTTTGGCCTTTTTTGATTAGTCAAACCCATATTGACGCTTCTGCCGCGCGATGACCTTCGTGGCCATGATTCTGTTGGCGGCGATGCCGACAATAACGCCCGTAGCAAGAGCAATCGGCATGAGGTAGCAATAATAATAGAAGACGGCGCCACTGCCCATAAACAGGGCACCCACGGCAACCTGGCCGAAGCTGTGGAACATGCTTCCGACCGCGGAGACGCCAACCTCGGTAAGCGGTTTGACGAGCAATTTCAGCAAAACCATGATTAGCAGCGACACCACCGCGCCAGATAAGGACATAAAGAAGCCCATCTGAAGGAAACTGCCGCGAAGCAAGGCGACGACCAATACCTTCCCTAGGTCAATGCTCGCGGCCTCCCAAACGCCTAGCTCATAGAGAACGACGACGATGATGATGTTGGCAAACCCCAATTTGACGCCGCCGACGGGGAGGAAAGAGGGAATAAGGCTTTCGACGTAGCCGATGGCGATGGCCAAAGCCAAAAGAATCGCCATAAGGGTCATCTTATGGAGATTGAAGTGGGAAGGCTTGGGAGAGGGCTCTCCCTCTTCCATCAAAGTTTTCTTCTCCTTTCCTTCGCTCATAGGTTAATGTCGTTCCCCGAGGTGCCTAGAATCGTGATGACGATATGGTTATAGGCGCAGACGATGGGCACGCCTGGCTCAGTTACCCACCCTTGGCTGATGCAATAATGGCTGGGGCAATCGCTAGAGAGGACGTGGATGGCGTTATGCTTCACGCCGATCTTCATCGGGCTTTTCTTGCCAATGATCTCAATCTCCGTCTCTTCTTCGCCATAAGAAGATAGGTCAAGGTACCCGTTTTTTTCAAGTCGCTTGCCATCTAGGGTTATTTCGGCTTTCAAGGAGTCGTAAGTCCCGTTTTTGGGAAGGGCAGCATAAATGGCTAGCGCCACGCCGGCGATGGCAAAAAAGGCGATGGTGATCGTATCCGCTAAATGTTTCTTCCAGAACTCAGTCATTTTTGATCAACGGGAAATCGTGGTTTGCGACCACGGCTTTGTCTTTATAGTATACGGCTTTGAGGTCATAGGCCTTCTCTAGTTTGGCCCTGACATCCTCAGGCGCCCACATGAGGGCGGTGGTAAGGGCATCCAGGATGCCCGCGTCTTTGCCAAGGATGGTGACGCCGGTGATATCCGGGGAGGCTTCGCCCGTGAAGGGGTTAACGATGTGGGAATATAGCCTTCCATCGATCTCACTGCCCTGGACGGTCATTGAGGAGGTGCCGACGATGCAGTCTTTGACCTCGACGTGGTAGCCGGGAAGATCGACGGTCCAACCCATGCGGAATTTGCCTTCGTTAGCGATATTCTGCCCAAACGCGATGGAGGAGTTGCCGCCATTGATCAGGTAGTGCTTATAGCCGTCTTTGAGAAACTGCTGATTCGCAAGTTCGACGGCATATCCTTTGGCGATGCCGCCTAGGTCGATCTTGGCTCTGCCGAGAGTGTCGTCTTTAATGGAGACATAGGCGTATTTCTTTCCATCTTTCTCGCTTAAGGCGATGCGGCTATTCCTAATTTCCTGCAAACAGGCATTGATATCGCCTTGCTCAGGGATATAGGGGTCATAGATCGGATTGCCTAGGGCATCGGTAACGGGATAGCCATTCTCATCGACCATGATGTTGCGGAGGGCTTTCTTCCATAAGGAGGCCAAATTGCCGCATAAAGGATTGAAATAGCCATCGGTGGCTTCTTGCATCTTAAGGGAGAGCTTCAATAGGTCATAGAGCTGCTCGCTTACCTCGATGGGGGAAGTGGCTCTATTTACGTCATAGACGGAGACGACGTCATGCTTCCTCTCGCCATCGGCGCAATAGTAGACGGAGTCGAAGATCGCGCCGATCTTATCGTTTTCCGCCTCAAGGGCGGAGGAGTCTGCTTTTAGGCTGCCATCATCGCTAGATTGGACGGTGAACCAGGTGTCCATGGAATAGTAGCGGCTTCCGCTCCAGGAAAGGCTATTTTCGCCACAGGAAGCAAGCAAAAAGACCGCCCCTAGAACGAGTAGTTTTTTGGATGCGGTCTTTGCGTTTTTCATAATAGCCGAATTATAGCGTTGGAACGTGTTTAGTTCCATCTTTATCCGGGTGAGTGCTCATGTAGGCGATGATCGGATCAAAGTTCTTCTCTTTCTTGCCGACTTTGCAGGTAGAGACTTTGGTGACTTCACCTTTGACGATAGCTTCCGCTAGGTCATGGCAGCCAGCATAGCCGCATCCGCCGCAGTTGGCCTGGGGGAGAAGCTTGGCGACTTCGTCAATGCGGTTATCCTCTTCGACGTGGAAGAAGATGGAGGCGAAGACGAGGAGCACGCCGAACACGATGCCCAGGACGCCAAGAATCAGTACGCCCCAAAGAATGGTGAGGGGGGAGACACTACTTAGAATCATCTTTGTTTTCCTCTATTTTGTTTTCTTCAGTTGCTTTCGGAGACGATGCTTCCTCTAGGTAAGAACCATAGAATTCACATCCCCTAGCATTGCAGCCAGCGCACTGCTCGCTTGCGACTTTCTCACATCCCGGCGGAACCGGGGTCTTCTTATAAAGGATAAAGAAAGTTGTGAAGAAGGCGATTAGAGCAATGATGATGACGATAGCTAGGATGAGATATCCGACTTGGCCCATCGTTAGGCCATTCCCTTCATGCCGGTGAAGGCCATTGCCATGATAGCGGCGACGATGAGGGCGATCGGCAAGCCTTTGAAAGCGCGCGGAACGTTGTTGGTCTCAAGCCTGGCGCGAACCGCGGAGAAGAGGACGATGACGACGAGGTAGCCAAGAGAGGTTCCAAGGGCATTGGCCATGGCGGCGCCGAAATCGGCAGCGTGGCTGGCCGCGTTCTCCTCAACGACGCCGAGGACGGCGCAGTTGGTGGTGATGAGTGGGAGGTAGATGCCGAAGGCCTTATAAAGGGTCGGGCTGTACTTCTTGATGACGAAGGAAAGGAACTGAACAAGGCTTGCGATGACAAGGATGAAGACGACGGTGCGCAGGAACGAGATTCCCGCGGCGTCTAGAAGCATATAAAGCGGATAGCAGATGAGGGCTGCGAGGACGATGACGACGACGACGGCAACGCCCATCCAGAAGGCGTTCTTTAGCTTATTGGAGACACCAACGAAGCTGCAGATGCCGTAGAAGCGGCTGAGCAGGACGTTGTTGATGAGCATCCCTGAGATAATCGCGAGAATGAATGCGGTGAAGTAAGCCATGATTATTTAGCCTCCTTTCCTGCGCTGGCAGCGGCAGCATTCTTAGCTTTCGCGGCAGCGAGTCTTTCCTGACGTGCCTTCTCTTTCTCAACATCAGCTTTGTGATTGTTCACGGCAGCGATGACGGCCATGACGATGCCGAAGACGATGAAGGCGCCTGCGGGAGTCGTGAAGATCGGCATAGAGAAGTCGAATCCCTCACCCTTCAAAATCGGAAGATGGGTGAGCGGGATGAAGGCGAACTTCGAACCAAAGGTGATCTCTCCGGTGCCGAGGATTTCACGGCAGGCGCCAAGGATGAGAAGGGCAATGGTGTAGCCGATGCCGTTTCCAAGGCCGTCTAGGAGAGAATCAAGAACGGTGTTCTTATTGGCGAAGGCCTCCGCTCTGCCCAAGACGATGCAGTTGACAACGAGGAGGGAGATGAAGACGCCTAAGCTGCTATATAGCGGCGGGAGATAAGCTTTGGTGAACATCTCGACGACGCTGACGAAGGTAGCGATGATGACGATGTAAGCCGGAACGTGGACCTCATCCGGGATGACCTTGCGGAGAGCGGAGATGAGAACGTTGGAGCAGACAAGGACGAAGGTGAAGAGCAAGCCCATGCCGAGGGCGGCCTCAATGGAGGTCGTGGTGGCAAGAGCAGGGCAGGTTCCTAGGATTAGGACAAATAGCGGGTTGGCTTTCCAGATAGGAGCCAAGAAGGATTCAGCGTGAACGCTGCGGGTTTTCTTTTCCATAACTAGATAGCCTCCTTTATAGAAACATAGAGCGTGAGCTCTTCTTTGAGGGTGTCGACCATGCCGTGGGTGGAATAGGTGGCGCCGATGGAGCCGCTTTCACTAACCTTGACCTCATCGTTAGACATGGCCTTGAAGGTATTGAAGTCTTTGACCTCGCTCTGGTTCCACTTCTCAATGAAGTTGGCGTTGAGCGCATCGCCCATCGTGAAGGTATTCTTTATGGTATAGATCTTGGTGAGGCTCGGGTTGTCGTTAGATTCGCCAAAGAAGCCGATCATCCAATCGATGTAGCCGTGAACCTGACGGTAATCATTGTTGGATTCGTCAGGCTCTTTCTTGAGCTCGGTCTTAGCGCGGTAAACCGTGCCGATGACCTCGCTGTCCTTATTAAGGACGTTCCAGGAAGAGATGATGAGAGAGGTGCCGGCGTCGACTTCGGGGCGGGTATCGGTGGTCTTATTGATATTGACCACTTCGCTGACGGAGGTAGCGTTCGGATAGAGGGCCATGGCCTTGCTCGCCAGGGTGAGCAGCGGGCTCTTGGCGATGGCAGCAGCGGCGCTGTCATAGACTTTCGCCGCAAGGGCATCGGCCTTGAAATCCTCAAGCTCTGTAGCGGCGAAGGTGGTGCCGGTAGCATGGGTGGTGACGGATTCGTCGGAATAGGAGACGATATAGGCACCATCGAAGCTATTGGCGCCGCTAAGGGCGACGGCTGCGACGATCTTCTGATCGTTCTCCTTGTAACTGCCTAGATAGATACGGGCCGCTTCTTCTGCCTTGCTGTCATCGGTGTAGCGGCTATAGTAGCTAAGCTCAACAGCCGCATCGGTGACGGTCTTGGCGACGGTTTCGATGTTGTCGGAGCTGCCATAGATGGCAGCGGCGATGGCAGCGGGATCGATGGCGACGCCGCCGCCGAGCTTAACGGCGATGGCCTGAGCCTTGGCGTAAAGAGCGTAGAAGGTGTTGGTTCCATAGGTGGCGCCAAAGCCTTCGAGCTGTCCGACGGAAGTCGGATCGGCGTTGATGCCATCGATGTAGGTCTTGAAGCCATCACGGGTCTGTCCATTCTCTAATAAAGAGGTATAGACGAGCTTGCCATCATTATCGAAGGCGATGAGGGCTTTGATGGCGCCATAGGAGTTCTTGCCGGAGACGGAGAAGATGCGGCCGACAACGGCGTCGCCCTTCTTGGCTTCGACATAGAATTCGATGCCGGTGGCATCCATCTCTTCCGGGAAGACGGTGATTTCTTCGGATTCGCTGTCGGCGCCTAGCTTCTCGTTGAAGACTTTGTAAGCGGCGGCGGTAGCGGCTTTCTCATTGGCCTCGATGACTGGGGCGGTGAGCATGTTGACGCCAGCAAGGACGGTGGCGGAGAGAACGCCTAATCCCGCGAGGACGCCGGCGCAGAGGAGATATTTCTTAGTGGTTTCGTTCATTTCTTCACTCCTCCATTATTTAGCCTGGAAGGCATCGATCTTGGAATTGACGCCAAGGCAGATGACAAGGATCGCGACGGCTGCGATGCAGACGTAGACGATGATGTCCTTCTTATTGAACTGGCTGTGGCTCCACTTGGCATAGTCAAGGAAGGTAGCGACGGCATTCATGATAAGGATTGCGTAGACAACGCCTTCCGGATTGGCGGCGAAGAAACGCATGAACAAGGCAAAGACAGCGATGAGCATGCCATAGCTGACTCTGGCCGGGGCATCGATCGGCATGGTCACCGGGTCGGTGATCATGTAGGTCATGCCATAGAGAACGCCACCGGAGAGGAGCATGTAGGCAACGAAGAGGAACGGGTTGTCGACGGCATGGCCCTTATAAGTGACGAATAGCCCTGCGATGAAGGTGAGGACGATGAAGGTGAGAGCAAAGCCAGCGACGACTCTCCAGTCAGCAGCGCGGCGGACAAGGAGATAGACAAGGCCGATGAGGATGGCGAGTTTGCAAACCTCACCCATGGCGCCTGCGGTGTTGCCAAGAAGCAAGTCGAGGAGGCTGATGTTGGTGTAGGGTGTGGGGCTAGCGAAGATGCTAGAGGAAGAAAGCAAGGTCGCGCCGGTGTTGACGTCGGCGGACTTGAAGATCATATCGATCCAGAAGTTATGGACGGCACCGTCGCCGAAGTTGCCCATTGAGGAGATGGAGGAGCCGAAGCAGATCTGGGTGAAGACGAAGGCGACGGCGGCAGGATTGAAGATATTGCTGCCGGTTCCGCCGAAGACGAGCTTACCGATGATGATGCCGAAGAGGGCGCCGATGATGAGGTAGAAATACATCATCGGGCCATTGGTGGCCGGGAGCATCAAGCCGAAGATGATGCCAGAGATCGCGCTGGTTAGCGCGTTAAGCGGGGAATAGGCTTTGACTCTCTCTTTGAAGGAGCCTTTGTTCCTGATGAGAACGAAGCAGAATTCCGCGATCTCCATGGCGAGGACCGGGAAGATGATGTTTCTAACGCCCCACCAGCCGTAGCCGATGGAGAAGAGGATAACCGGGATGAGGGCGATGAGGACATCGGCCATCATGCCATAGGCGGTTGCGCGTCTCCTGATATGCGGAGAGGACTCAGTAACGAAGTTCATGTTGCTTTTCTCTCCTTTCATTACGGAAGCTTAGCGATAACCTGCGCGCGGCGCATGTAATCGGTGAGGTGAATCTTGCTGGTGCAAGAGTAAGAGCAGAGGCCGCACAGCATGCAGCGCTCCGGGTGGAGGGCTTTGATCTTCTGCTTATCGACCGGCATGGTCTTCATGACCATCATGACGGTGACCGGGTGGAGGTGAGCCGGGCAAGACAATACGCAGGAACCGCAGCGGACGCAGGGTTCTTCCTTGTACTCTTTCTTGTCGTTGACAACGATGGAAGTGACGGTGCGGGTGGTGATGCAGTCATCGCTAGGGATGGTGGAGCCCATCATGGCGCCGCCGACGATCAGGATCTTACTCGCGTCGGGATTCTTGTATCCGCCGCAAGCCTCAATGAGGGCGGAGAACGGGGTGCCGATTCTGACCTTGAGGGTCTTCGGGGAGACGATCTCATCGCCGTTGACGTTGATTTCGCGGCTCATGACGGGGATGCCGTATTTGACGATGTTCCACATCTGGATCATGGAACTGACGTTGAAGTTGAGGATGCCGTATTTGGCCGGAAGGGTGCCCGGCTTGACTTTGATGCCAGTGGCCTTCTCGATCATCGCGACTTCCCAGCCCTGCGGGTAGTAAGAGCCGAGCAGCTGCATGGTGACGCCGCAATCTGGATGATTTGCGAGGGCTTTCTTGAACGGGTCAAGGAGTTCAGAGTGCTTCTTCTTGATGCAGATTCTGGCATCCTTGGTGCCGAAGATGCGCTGGAGGATCATCATCGCCTTGATGACATCGTCGCAGCGCTCCTGCAGGGCGCGGTGGTCAGCGGTGACGTAGGGTTCGCATTCAACGCCGTCGATGAGGATGGTGTTGATCTTCTCCTTGGTCTGCATCTTGATGTAGGTCGGGAAGCTAGAGCCGCCTAACCCGACGGCGCTATAGTGCTTAAGCAATTCAACGAGCTGTTCCTGGGTGAGGGATTCAATTTCCTCATCGGAGCGGACCCTGACGCTCGGGTCCATGGTGTCCTGCATGTCGTTCTCGAACTTGAGATAGTCGAGGACCTTGCCATTGCGGTAGCCATGTTTTTCCATGCCGACGAAGGTGCCGGAGCATGGAGCGAAGATCGGTTGGTCAAAGAAGGGTCCGTGGCGGACGCCGATTTCCTGGCAGAAATTGACTTTGTCGCCTTCCTTGATGGTGAGCTCGCCCTTGGGGCAGCGGCCATTGGTTAGCGGAACAAAGAGGACTTTCTGAGCAGGAAGCTCTTCCACAGGGAGATCAACCGTATATCCCTTTGGAAGTTGTAGGTGATTGGATTTCGCAATCATATTAAAAACCTAGAGTTTCTACTCCTATCCGTCGGGCATTATACGTGCATACGCGTGGGCGCTTCAAGAAAATGAACCGATAATCTGTTAGCGATTTTTACCGAATTACCAAATAAGAGACAATCCATCGAAATTATGCCTTCGTAAGGCCTTGCATCGAAAAACGGCGCTATAAAGTTTAGTGTGGATTTGACCCCCCTATAAAGTTAAGTGTGGAGGGCCGCGGATCCTGTAAAGTTAACTGTGGAGGGCTCATCCCTCCATTTTTTGCGTTAAAAAAGCAGCCGCTTTGGTACGATTAGCCTGAACACAAAAATCTGCCAAGGAGGCTGATGCTTATTTGCAGCAAATAGGTCTCACACTCCCCCAAGAAGGGATGAGAAAGGGCCCATCCGGCTGGATGGGCCCTTTGGGCTCCACAGTTAACTTTAGAGGTTTTTCACCCCTCCACACTAAACTTTATAGCCCCCGAAAAACTACACTTTTTGCATTAGCGCTTTGTTCATCACTCATAAAGAAAAGGATCGTCGCGAGACGGTCCTTTTGGCTGAATGAAATTACTCTAAGCGAAAATTAGGCAAGAGCGATGATGGTGGCGACGCCAGCGGCTTCAAGCGCGCTCATCTGAGTGTAGCCGTCATTGCTGGAAACGTAAGAGAGGTCGGCCTTGCCATAGTTGAAGGTGGATTCAGCGCCAGACTTGCCGTTTTTGGTGTGAACAAGGAGATTGTCCTTCCACTCATAGACCAGCGGTTCTTCCGCCGGTTTCTCGGTCGGATAGATTGCGGTCCACTCAAGGAGTAGGTTGCCTTCGCCGGAGGAGGTGTACTTCTCGTCGGCAAAGGTTAGATAAGCCTTCCAGGAAGCGCTCGGATCAGTGGCGCCGGCCTCGATGGAGCCGAAGGTGGACTTGTTGGAGTCGGCATCGGCGGAATCGGCATCCTTGAAGTAGTTGTAGAGGGTCTTAGCCTGGGCCTGGCTGGCAGAAACCTGGGCAGCGACCTTGCTCTTAGCGGCGCTCTTGATGGCGTCAGCAATGCTGGAGTTGACATAGTAGGTCTTGGTGTCGCCGTCGGTGTAATAGAGGGAACCGACGCCGTCTTTGACATAGGCATAGATCTCGACGTTCTTGGCAGGAGTGGAGTTTTTCTCGTCAGCCTTCTGGGTGAACTTGGCGTGGATGTAGCCAGATTCCGCGTCATAGGTGCGGACGTCGGCGCCATTATTAATGGTGAGCTTCTTCTGCTCAGCCGGGGTAGCCTTGGAGATGGCGTCTAGATGCTCTTCAGCCTGAGCTCTGGTGAGAGAGGCGTCTTTGCCGCAGGCGGATAGGGCCATAAGGGAAGCAGCGGCAAGGACAAGAATATTTTTGTTTGCGTTCATGATGAATCGCTCCTTTTTTCGCTAGGAATTATCACCCGTTTTATTTCAATTTCAAACGAAAACGGCCAATTTGGCATTCTATTCCAAGAAAAAAAGAGCATAAGCGTATTAGCAGGCTCTCCCCATTTCTTCATCTGCCATCGAAAAAATGGGGCGTCAATTCCCCGTCACGGAAACATCGGTTTGTCGTTTTCGATGCTATTTCGTCATTAACGGAACATTCACAGAATTCCTTACTTAGTAAGGACATGGAACAGTCTGGTCTTATTTGCTCCTGCGTTAGAAAGGATGGAGGAGACGTAACTCGATAAGAATAAAGGCAATTTGCCCCAAGGATAGTCCTCGCCCTGGTAAGCGGAAGCATCGATGGAAGAGAGGCCGCCTTCAAAGTAAAGGCGGTTTAGCTTCGTTATCGCTTCCGACATCTTCTTCTTCTGCGGTTCGCTTAGTTCGGCATTGGACTCGATGCTCTCCAATAGCTTTCTGGAATTCACCTCGGCGAAATAGCTTTCGCCATAGGAGGCAAAGTCGGAAAGCGATGCATCGTCTAAGCCTTCTTTTGCCGCATAAGAGGCAAGGTCCAAACGCTTGGCGATATAGGTAAGCTCGCCCTCTTTTACTTCCGCCATGCCATATTGGCAGGGGTGGACGAGCAAAGATTCGGTTAGAACCTCGGCGAAATCGCCGTCTTCATAGGTGTCTTGGATATGGAGGTGTCCCGCGAAGGAGATGGGGGCTTCGAATTCTTTGTAGAGCTTTTCTATCCGCAACGAGGGATCGATGCTAGAGGAAGTGAAAAGAGGGCTATGGATCGCCGCGGGCTGATGGGAAAGGGAAATCACGTTCTGGCCGTTGCGCTTTGCATCGGAATAGCTCTTCCTAAGCCAGCTAAGAGTACTCGCGCTTGCAGAGCCTTTTCTATTGCCGGCATTCACGTCAAAGGCGATCACCCTAGTCTTAGGAGTGAGCTGATAGACATAGGAAAGGGAATCTACATCTGTGGAGATCGCCTGCTTGTAGCCAAAGTCGCCATAAATCGAGGCGAATTCCTCTTTGCTGAGCGATTCGACGAGGGAATAGGAGTTGCCAGAATAAGAGGCGGCATAGGGGTAATCGATGTCGTGATTGCCAGGGATGACAAGAACCTCGATTCCCGCCTCTTCAATGCGGGAGAGCTTCTTGGTGAGGTCAATATGGGAGGCTTTGGCCCCGTTGAAGCTTAAGTCGCCTGTGAGGAAAAGGTAATCGGGCTTAGATGCTATGACCTCATCGACGAAGCAATTGACGATGGGCTCGCAGTACTCCTCCATCTTGCCATCGGCCTTCTTCATCATGTTGACGAAATATTCGCCATTATCGGTGAGGGAAGGGGAGATGTAATGGAGGTCGCTAGAAACTATAAAGTCAAAGGAGTCTTTTTGCTTAGGAGATTCCTGGCAAGAGGAAAGCAAAAATATCGGTAATACGATGGAAACTAAATATTTTTGCTTACTCTTGTTCATATTGTGCTAATTATCTTGTCAATTTGTAGCAAATCCTGTTGCCATATTTTCGTCTAGCCATTAAATAATAGCTAAATCAAGCTTGGGGGTGTTGATCTTATGGAGGAGTACATTGGCGAAGAACGCTATGCGTGGATATCCGGTGGAAGAGTGATCGCGGAGATCGATTTTCCTTACTCCGGCAATCACGAGATGACCATCACGCGCACTTTCGTCGACGACAGCCTTAGGGGGCAAGGCGCCGCGAAGAAGCTCGTGATGAAGGCGATGAAGATCGCCAAAGAAAAAGGCTGTCATCTAAGGGCAACCTGTGAATACGCGCAAAGCTATTTCGAGAAGAACCCCCGATCCGATTTACCTAAAGGATTAGCGGCCGGCTTTGCGGGACTCCTCCTCGACGCGTTCGCGAAGGCGTCCTTCTGCAATCAGCTCTTTCGCACGGGCGAAGTCTATCACATGATAGAGCTCGTGCTTTTCTTTTGCCCGATACATCGCGTAGTCGGTAAGAAGCATCGCGTTATCGAATTGGCCATCTAGGAATTGATGGCCCTCTTCCATCTTCAGCTCAACGATGCCAAAAGAGGCGGAGATATCAATATCCTTGTAATCGCCAAACTGAAGGCGGGATAGCCCCTTCATAAGCTGCTCGATGCGGTAGACGAGCTTAATAGCGTAATCCATGCCGCAGAAGGACATGATGAAGAACTCATCGCCAGAGCGGCGATAGAAGATTTCCTTCTCGGTGGAAAAGGCAATAAGGCCTTCGGCGATCTTGATGAGGACCTCGTCGCCGACGAGGTGGCCATAGGTGTCGTTGATGGCCTTGAATTTATTAAGGTCAAATAGGCAAAGCCAGATGTCGCGGTGGTTGGTGTGGACGTGGTCGAGCAAGGTCTTGTAGTTAAACAGGCCCGTAAGGGTGTCCTTGAAGTTTGTGAAGAGAAGGTCATTGACCGCGAAGTCGCCGCCTTCTAGGCCAAGCGTGACAAACATCAGGTCTCTTACGCCCGCCTTTTCCGTAGAGGGGTAGGCGATGAGCAAGAAGGTGCCCATATTGGTCTTTTGCTTTAGCGGCAGCAAATAGGCGCGCTTCTTTTTGACGCCAGAAAGCAAGCCTTTGCGGATATCTTCAATAAGTTCATTCTTGCCAATGCCCTCGGTGAGGTCATTATGGGGATCGATGTTATCGAAGATGTCCTGCAGGGAGCATAGGCCCTCAAAGCCATAGGCTTCGAAAGAAGACAAAACAAAAGAAAAGCGATTATGAATCACATCCCCTTCTTCTACTGTGACTAACACCAAAGCGGAAGAATCCTTTACGAATGACGAAAGATTACAATGCTGCGGCATAAGCCTATTTTAAACCAGTATTCTCAAAATTGCGAAATTCTTTAGCGTATTTTCTTCGCTTGGCATCGAATCTTTTTGCAAGAGATATCTTCAAAATTTCGATTGTATCGGATGAAAACGATAAAACTCTATAGATGTATACACACGTAGTTCCCTTTTATGAACAATTGGTTAGGAAGTTAAAGGAACTCCGATTTTTAAAAACCTCGACTAAGTCGAGGCCCATAATTCTGTGAATGGTCGGGATGATCGGATTCGAACCGATGGTCTTCTGCTCCCAAAGCAGACGCGATAACCAAGCTTCGCTACATCCCGAGCCCGTATATTCTTAGGATTTACGCCCAACAAATCAAGCAAAAAAGAAGTGTTGGGCGTAAATTCTCTAAAAGAAATCGACGGAAATTACCAACGTTTGATGGGTTTGCCGTCTTTGTCTTTGGCGCCGCCGACAAGGATGATAATGAAATCGATGAGCGCGCCGATTCCACAAAGTCCTGCGGTAAAAAGCCAAAGAATGCCGGTGCCGATCTTTCCTTCATAGAAACGATGGATGCCTAATCCACCGAGGAAGAAGCAAAGAAGAGCATCAACAAGCCTAGATTTTTCAGACATTGTTTTGCCTCCCTATATTTATAAGCATTTTAACTCTAGTGTATGCTTATGGTAACAGATTGTTGTTCTCAGTACCATTTCTAGCCAAGGGTAGCAAAAGCGCTCCTTTGTAGGAGCGGCATTGGAATAAAAAGCAAATTCCTATAGAAGTATTTACCAAAGTGTGGGTGGGGAACCCGGAATCCCGCATGCTATAATTTGGGCGCTAGATAAACGGCAAAGGCGATCGTCGGATCGGTTTATCTAGCAATACTCCTTCTTCCGGCGATCGCCTTTGCTCC
>CADCPN010000054.1 GCA_902803375.1 uncultured Erysipelotrichaceae bacterium
ACCGGAGTAAGAGCAGTCCCAAGCCGGCCCAGGGAGGCCGGTTTTCTTATGGGGGAGGTTAAATACAATTTCCTAGTCAAAATAAAAGCGGCTCAGCGAGCCGTTTTTTTGACTTTAATTACCAAGCGGAGACGTGCTTCTTCTGCTTCTTCTTAGGAGAAACAAGAGTAAGGACGACTAGAGCGATGGCAGCGATGACGATAACACCGCCGACGATGAAGGACATGACAGAGGTATCAAGCCAATAGGTCCAGGAGCCGACGCCTTTGGCGTTCATGAGGCTGAACTTGTTATCGGTGGAGCGATAGACAAGTGAGAAGATACCAGCGGCGATAAGGGCTAGGCCATAGACGCCGAAGGAGCTGTAAAGAAGGACGGCCGGGGACTTCTTGACGGAGCCAGCCTTGTCGGCCTTGTTCTGAAGAAGCACACCAACAAGGGCAACGAGGGCGCCGATGCAGGGGATAGCAGCATAGGTGGCGAACTTCCAAACCATAACCTTGTAGCCGGCGTTGGCAGAGCCATTGGCGGCAGCGAAGATGAAGCAAGCAAGGAAGGGGACGGCGATGCCAAAGCCAGAAGCGAAGCTGGACTGAAGGAGGACGCTCATGGAAGAGGAGGCGTTCTCTTCTTCGCCATAGAGCTTAACAAGGGGAACGTTTGTCGCAACCATCACGAGGATGAAAGCGATGACGTAGACGGTGACGATGAAGCCGATGTTGTCGTATTTGAGGTTGGTGGTAGTCAAACGGTATAGCCAGACAGCGTTGAGGAGAATGGCGGCGGAGGTGATGTAACCAACGGCGAAATAGGAATTGAAGGACTTGCGGACGAGCTTGTCATCGCTGCTCTTGAGCAAAGAGCGGACAGAGTTGATCAAGCCGATGACCGAAGCGGTGGCGGCGGCAAGGCCATAGCAGCCAAGCATCAAGACCAAGGCAAGGGAGAGGTCAGGGATGTCGACTGGGGCGCCTTTACCAGTCCAAACGAACGGCGCGACCATGAAGCCGAAGTAAACGGCGAGGGCGCCAAATCCCAAGGTCAAGAGGGCGAACACGATAATGTTCAGCAGGCGGGTTGTTGAAGAGTATTTCATAACAATTCCTCGAAAACGTACTGCACGTTGGCCGAAAATACGGTCAAATTGCATGACTTAAATATTTAAATCTATCTACGATAGAAAATCAATGCGCACTTAGCGCCCCAAAAGGCAGGCTACCGCTACATTTATTCCCTTCTCGGCTTGGGAGCCAAGATCGAAGGTCCCGCACTCGGAATTCAGGCAGCCATAGATGCCTTGATACTCGGTTGAGCCATCTTTGGCATCGTGGATATGGCCAGGGGTTTTCTCTAGAAGAAATCCTTCCACTAGAGTTTCTGGGCGAAGGAAAGGATAAGTGGCGGTGATTTTCAGCAGCGACTCCTGCAGCGCATCCGCGACAAAAGAGGGGAGCATGCTATGGAGATCAGCAAGATAAACGCCTTTGCCTAGGGACGGTTTGATGCCGCCAAGGCGATAAGGCTCCTTCCTTCTAAGGAAGTCACCTAGCATTTCCACAGGGCAGGAATCCTTTAATCCCGCCTTTGAGCAGGCGTGAAGGGCGCTCATGCCGGTTTCTAAGCTCAACGAAGGGTGAGAGATCTCCAAAATAGCGACACCATTGTTGCGATTTTGGATTTTATTGAAGGCGACAGATAGCTCCGGATGACTTGAGGAAAGGGAAACGTTAATAGGCTTGCAGGAAGGCAAGGGCAAGATGAAATCCGTCCTTGCCTGATTCTTGTTCTTGATAGTCCCTCTCTCGAGCATTCTCACGCCGTCTTTGGGGCGGGAGCGGTAGAAAAGCATGTCGCTGTCCGCATTGCGATATTCCAAGATTACGCCAAGCTTTGCCTTTCCGCCTTCAATGCCAAGAAGGCTCTTCTCAAGGTTTGGTTCCGCAAAAAGGATATGCTTGGTTTTTAAAAGGATCTCTTTCTCGCCTTGAAGAACCTCAACCCCTTTAATATGCCCGAAGAAGGTCTTCACCTTTCTAGGCTTGGCAGAGAGCATGACTTTCCCTCCGCGAAGTTCGATTTGAGATTTCAAATATTCCACAACGCGGGATTTAGACTCGGCGGACAGGAATCCGTTTTTGGAAAGCCCGGGATTTTCCCCACACTCCCTCAAGACCGATAGGAAGGCAAAGGAGGCCGAATCTTTACGGTGGTTACGGTAATAGCCGCCTAGGTCGTTCTGCTTATCGCCGAGGTGATCAAAAGGGCAGACCAAAATCGGGTTTGCGCCGGCCACCGCTAACGCATATGCGGCGAAAATGCCGCTCCATGTCCCGCCTAAAACGAGAGGGCTATCTTTAAATTTGCATGCAGGGATGTCACGGAATTTGAAGGCGCTCTCATAGAAAGCGATGGAGGTATCGCGAATGAAAACCGAGGTCTCAATCTCTAGGTCGAGCAGCCGATAAGGTTCTTTCCTAATGGGGTCATAGCCAATATCGTCGCCGATGAGGGAATAGCGAAAATCGCTCGCTTTGCAGCGAAGCCTATCCGCAACCGCTAGGCGAAGAGCCTTCTCCTCGTAACGGTATGGTACTCGCACCCCCTCAAGCACGTACCTCATAATCCTTCTACAACTTGCAGTGCCGACATCAGGCACCAACTAAGGTTATATCCTCCGCATTTGCCATCGATATCGAGGGTTTCCCCGACAAAGATGACGTTCTTTTCCTTTTTGCCGGCGAAGTGCTCATCCAAGTCGGAGAGCGGTACGCCGCCAAGCGTTACTTGGCTGAATTCGAAGCCATAGGATCCCGCATAATGGAAGCTTAGGTTCTTTAGCCTTTTCGCAAGGCTGCTAAGCTCAGATTCATCAACGATTTCAAAGCTGCCGAATAGGTACTGCTTCCATGGCTTTTCCATAATGGCATCAAGGAACATGCCAGGGTTTGCCTTGCGGGCAATCTCGAAAAGTTTATTCAAATCAGCGACGGAATAATCTGGGAATAGGTCGAGGAAGATCGTGACTTTCGGCGCACCAGAAAGACGGGAGATGACGCGTTGGGCATTGAAGATGGCGATGCCAGAAAGGCCATCGGCCTTGAAGAGGACCTCGCCGGTCTCTTCATAAATAAGGTTGCCGTTTGCATAAGCGGAGACCTTTGCCTTATGACGGAGGCCAGAAAGAGGCTTAACCCTTTCCGAGACTTTGATGGGGCATAAGCCCGGGAATAAGGAGGTCGTGTGGTAGCCGTGTTGCTCAAAAACATCGAACATCGAGCCATCCGAGCCTAGCGACTTCTGCGATTTGCCGCCGGTTGCGAAAATGACTTTGTCGAATTTCCTCTTGCCGGTCTCGGTGTAGAGGGTGATCTGCTTATCAGCTTCATAGGAATCAACGTTCTCCGAGAACTGGAAAACAACGCCCAAGGACATGGCGTAATTATAAAGGAAAGTCGTATAAGCGGTCGCGGAATAGGTGAGCGGATAGACGAGGGAGCCCATGCTAAAAGTGAGGATGCCCCAGGAATGAAGGGTCTCCTCAAGTCTGGAGTACGGATACTTCTCCACCATGGTCTCCATAAAAGGGACGTTGTTGAAATAATTGGCGGAGAGATCGCGATTCAAAACGTTGCAGTGGCCATTGCCGGTCGCGCATAGCTTTCTGCCAGGACGGGTGTTCCTGTCAAAGACGAAAACACCCCAGTCGGGGTGCTTTCTCTTTAGCAAAATGCTTGTGTAAAGCCCAGAGGAGCTGGCACCGACAACAGCGACGTTCATACCCTTTAATTTTAGGCAAAGGGCACATTGTTTCAATTGAAAATTGAAGCAAATTCGCGTTACTTGTTGATGTAGCTTTCAATTTCCCAAGGCGTGACGAGCGTACGATATTTATCCCACTCGATCTCTTTGGCTTCGACGTATTTGGAGAAGGTGTGATCGCCTAGGGTCTGATACATGAGCGGGTCAGCCTTCAATTCCTTAATGGCGTCCTTGAGGTTCTCCGGCATGTTAAGGATGCCCATAGCCTCTCTTTGTTCCCTGCTAAGGGCAAAGATGTTGTCATAAACAGGCGGAAGGACATCTTCGTCTTTGGTGTTCTTGATACCATCTAGTCCTGCGGCGAGGATGACCGCTAGCGCGAGATAGGGGTTAGCCATGCCATCGACGTTGCGAAGCTCCGTACGGGTTCCTTTTCCCCTAGAAGCTGGGATGCGAATCATGGAAGAGCGGTTGGCATCGCTCCAGCAGATATAACACGGAGCTTCAAAGCCTGGAATCAAACGCTTATAGGAGTTGACGCTGGGATTGGTGACGGCGGAGAAGCCACGGGCGTGCTTCATGATGCCGGTGATCCATTTGCGGCAGGTAAGGCTTAGCTTCATCGGATCGTTAAGATCGTAGAAGAGGTTGGTACCGTCTTTGTCGGAAAGAGAGCAGTTGGTATGCATGCCACTTCCGTTGATGCCCGCGATGGGCTTTGGCATAAAGGTGGCGTGGAAGCCATGCTTTCTTGCGATGAATTTAACGACTTGCTTAAAGGTCTGAACGTTATCGCAGGCCTCAAGGACGTGGGCGAAGCGGAAGTTGATTTCCTCTTGTCCCGGCGCGACTTCGTGATGGACGGTCTGGATTTCGAATCCCAGTCTCTCAAGTTCCAAAGCGATATCACGTCTAACGTATTCGGCTCCGTCGATAGGAGACAAATCGAAGTAAGAGCCCTCATCAACCGGGTTGACGGTCGGCTTGCCATTCTCGTCGAGTTTGAACAAGAAGAACTCCGGCTCGAAGCCAACGTCTAGCGCGGCAAAGCCCATGTCCTCCATTGCTTTGATCTGACGCTTAAGGATATAGCGGGGATCGCCCTGGAACGGCTTGCCATAAGAGGTATAGATATCGCAGATAAGCCTGGCGACTTTGCCAAACTTGTTATCTTCGAAATCCAAGACCATCCAGGTATTCAAATCCGGGTGGAGAAACATGTCAGCTTCCTTGATGCGAACGAAGCCTTCGACGGAGCTGCCGTCGAAGATGATCTTATTGTCGAGCGCATCGCCTAGCTGAGCGACTGAGATCTCGACGGCTTTGATCGTGCCTAAAATGTCGGTGAACTGAAGCCTGACATAGGAGACTTTCTCCTCCTGTGCCATTTTTAGGATGTCGGATTTGCTGTATTTGGTCATAAATACCCCCATTTAGCAAAATTTATTCCAAAATTATGGTATTAAAAGGAATTTAAGCAATAGTCAAACTCCAGCGTATAGTCAATAGTTAGATTTTATCGAAACTATTTCGGAAGTAGATTTAGTTCCGTTTTCCTTCAAATTCATTTTTTTCACGTTTTTAACCCTGTTGTATACGGGGAGTTGTGGCAATGAGTATAATGGTGGCCTTCTTAAAGAAGCTTTTTTATGACCCCAACTGAATTACAGCTTTCCCGGCTTGCTCATAAGCAGGTCCTCTCCTTCTTCCTCGACGAGGCAAGCAAGTCCGAGTGCGATGCCGCGCTCCGCAAAGCCTTCTCCGCCTCCGTCGAAAAGCAGCGCCCGCTCAACGCCGAGGAAATCTCCTTCTTGGACTCCTTGTTCGGCGAAGCAAAAGACGCAAGCTTCCATCACGTTGCCTCCCTCTTTGTTTCCTTTAATAAAGAGAATCTGGTGAAAGCCTTCCTTAGTCTTGAAGAAAACGTGCTTCTTATCGCGGACGCTTATGTCGAGAACGACGAATCCAGACGCGAATTCTCCAAAGCCTTCATCATCGAAGACATCCGCCAGCAATTCCTTTCCCCGATCGTCCTTGCCGATGCCTCTTTGGCCAAGGCACTCCACATCGCTAGGAACGCTCCCCTTCCCGTCAACACCCCGTTATTGTAGCCCATAAATCAAGCCTCCTCGCCATGGGAGGTTTTTTCATGTTTCCTTAAGGAAAAATCAAAAAATACAAGTCTTGTTAATGTTTTTGTTAACATTCCTTTACTTTCCATTTATCATACTGGCCGTATGAGTATCAATGATGCAACCAAAAAACGACTCCATCTCCATGTCGGAGAGACGGGTCACCTATCAGATCTGCGCAAAGGCCAAAGCGCTCGCGTGCTAGATTTCCACAATGATAACGCCGCTTTGAAGCGCCATCTTCTTGATATGGGCATCACCCGCGGGGTGGAAGTCAAAGTTAAGAAAATCGCTCCCTTCGGCAACCCAGTGGACATCGAGCTTCGCGGCTATGAACTCGCGATGCGCATCGAAGACTTAAAGAACATCGACGTCATCGTCTTGGCGGAGGAAAAGTAATGAAACAGATCAAAATTGGATTGGTCGGTAACCAAAACGCCGGCAAAACCACGCTTTTCAACGCCTTGACGGGTCAAAACGCGACGATTGGCAACTGGCCAGGCGTCACCATCGAACGTAAAGAAGGCTATATCAAAGGCTCCAAGGAAAAAGACTTATTGCTAATCGACACTCCGGGCGTCTATTCCCTGTCTCCCTATACCGCCGAAGAAAAGGTCACGCGCTCCTTCTGCTTGGAAGGGAATCCAGACCTTATCATCAATATCGTTGATGCTACCGCGTTAGAGCGTTCCCTCTATCTCACCACTCAGCTATTGGAGCTTGATTGCGACGTCATCGTCGCCCTCAACATGGCGGATATCCTCAAGAAGAAGGGAATCACCCTCGATCCTGCCGCTCTTGAGAAAGAGCTAGGCATCTCCGTCAGGGAGATCTCTGCCAAAACCGGCGAGGGCATCGATGATCTAATCGCTCTTATCCGCAATAAGGAATATAAAAAGAACCCGCATAAGAAGATCTTCGCTAGTGACGTCCAGCAAGAAATCGATCATCTTGAAAACGACCTACGTTCCGAGCTAGAAGAGTCTCCGAATGCCAAGTTCGCTGCCGTTAAACTATTTGAACGTGATCCCTTCTTCAAGGCGCTGAACAACTCCTCCACCATGAAAGAAGTCTCCGTCCTCGAGAAAGCTTATGACATGGACGCCGAGCAGATCATCGCCGACCAGCGTTATCAGTTCGTCACCAAAGTCAAAAACGCCTGCTGCGTGCAGAAGCCTCTGCCAGAGTCCATCACCGACAAGATCGATAAGGTCGTGTTGAATAAGTGGTTGGCTTTGCCGATCTTCTTGCTCGTCATCGGCTTGATGTACTTCATCTCCGTCGGCGTCGTCGGTTTGTTGACCAGCGACTTCATCGACGCCTTGTTCAACGGTTCTGAAGAAATTGAGGTTTTCTGGAACACCGTTCCTTTCCAAATCCAAGGCCTAGGCCCATGGCTTGGCGAGCTCATCGAATCTAGCGGTGGTTCCGTCTGGGCTTCCGACCTTGTTGCCAATGGCATCATCGGCGGCATCTCCACGGTCTTATGCTTCGTCCCTCAGCTCGTGATGCTGTTCGTCTGCCTCTCCATTTTGGAGGCAAGCGGCTACATGTCCCGCATCGCCTTCTTCTTGGATGAGATCTTCAAGAAATTCGGCCTCTCTGGCAAATCCATCATCCCCTTCATCGTTGGCACTGGCTGCTCGGTCCCTGGAATCATGTCTGCCCGCACCGTCGAAGACCCGAAGGAAAGGGATATGACCAAAATGCTAGTCCCGTTCATCCCCTGCAACGCCAAGTTGCCGGTCATGTCCTTGTTGGCCGCCGTCATCTTCCCGGGATTTGGCTGGCTCATCAGTTTCATCTGCTACATCGCATCCATCTTCCTCATCTTGGCCATCGCCATCTTGATGAAGAAGATCTTCTTCAAAGGAAAATCCGATTCCTTCATCTCCGAGCTTCCTTCCTACAAGCTGCCTAACGCCTACTACGTTTATCGCGACGCGAAGGATAAGACCCTCGACTTCCTTGAAAGAGCCGGAACCACCATCTTCCTTTGCACCCTACTCGTTTGGTTCTTCACCCGTTTCACCTGGACCTTCCACTACGTTGGACCGGTGGACAGCTTCGCCAATATCGACTCCATGGACATCGGATCCTCGATGCTTGCTGGCGTTGGCAAAGTCCTCGCCTATGCCTTCATCCCGGCATTCGGTGGACATTACTCTTGGGGTTTGACCGTCTCTGCCATCCAAGGCATCATCGCCAAGGAGCAGGTCGTCTCCTCAATGTCCGTCATCGCTGGTGGAGAGGCTTTATCCCCCACTGGCCCGTTCGCTTTCCTTGCCAACGGAACCTTCAATGGCGCGATGACCGCATTCTCCTTCCTTTGCTTCAACCTATTCTCCGTTCCCTGCGTTTCCGCCATTGCCACGCTTAGACGCGAACTTGGCTCGAAAAAGATGTTCTTCTTCGCCATCGGAATGGAGTTTGCTACCGCTTATATCATCTCTACGCTTATCGGTCTCATCGCATGGGCCGCAGACGGCTTCGTTGTTGAAGGCTTTGGTGATGTACTTGGGAAGCTGAATAACCCTTATATATATACATATATAACAATGAATTGGGTTAATTTCTGGGTCGTCTTCGCCGTGGCCCTCGCGGTAATCGCGGTATTGCTATATAAGTTCTGGCCAGCAATCTCTGGTCATAAGCGCAAATCCAGGAAGGCCAAGAACCTTCTTCATGATTACCATAAAGCCAACAAGAAAAACCATTCTTGCTGCGACTAAGGCAAAATAAAAGGCTGCTGCCTGAACTGTACCCCAAATCCTGGACAACAGGAGGAGGGGTATTTTTCATGAAAAACTCCTAGGTGCACGTAAGGGATGGCGAGCTCACTCGCCATCGCGATTTTTGCCTTTTTTCCAGTCCCGATAACGCAGCATCG
>CADCPN010000055.1 GCA_902803375.1 uncultured Erysipelotrichaceae bacterium
CGATGCTGCGTTATCGGGACTGGAAAAAAGGCAAAAATCGCGATGGCGAGTGAGCTCGCCATCCCTTACGTGCACCTAGGAGTTTTTAAAAAATTATTGATATTTTGGCATAAAACTTTGTGCATAATGCACATTAAAATTGGCTTTTTCGAAATTTCTTCGATGGAGCCTTTTCTTTTTTTGACCCCAGAAAGAAAAAAGTTCAAAAAAGTCCGATGACAAATAAAAAAATTATGAAAATAAGTGTTGCGTTCTTACCTGCCCGCGCGTAATGTAATGCACGCTGGCGCTTGCGATGAAATGCGAGGTTGCCGACACACCTACAGGCGTTGTCATGAAAGGGATGTCGGGGAATTCGCACAGAGCAATCGTCAGAAGCCTGAAAATTTATTCTAAGGAGGAACATTCATGGCAAATACCAAAGCGATCCGTGTTCGCTTAATGGCTTACGACCACAAGATCCTCGACCTCAGCGTTGAGAAGATCCTTGCCGTTGCCAAAAACACCGGCGCGAGCGTGAAGGGACCTATCCCTCTGCCGACCGAAAAGCAGGTCTACACCGTTCTCCGCTCTACCTTCAAGTACAAGGATAGCCGCGAGCAGTTCGAGATCCGCACCCACAAGAGGTTGATTTACATCACCAACCCGTCGAAAGAAACGATCGACCAGCTACGCAGACTTGATCTCGCTTCTGGCGTCGATATCGACATCAAGCTATAAGGAGGAACTCAATCATGAAATCCATTATCGGAAGAAAAATTGGCATGACTGAAGTCTTCGCCGCTGACGGAACCATGTACCCGGTCACCGTCGTGGAAGTTCTCCCCAACGTCGTCGTTGCTAAGAAGACCACTGAAAAAGATGGCTATGAAGCTCTCGTTGTCGGATATGAAGACAAGGCCGAGCGCAAAGCCAACAAAGCTGAAAAAGGCATCTTCGCCAAAGCTGGTGTTACCCCGAAGCAGGGTCTTTACGAGCTTAAGGGCGATGAAATCTTCAGCAAGAACGTCGGTGAGTCCTTCGGCGCTGAACTCTTCACCGCTGGCGAAGTCATCGATGTCATCGGCCACAACAAAGGCCATGGTTACTCTGGCACCATCAAGAAGTATCACCACCACATCGGTCCGAAAGGACACGGTTCCGGTTATCACCGTCAGATTGGCTCTCTCGCCAACAACGGCCGTGACAACAACCGCGTCATCCCGGGCAAGAAGATGTCCGGTCACTGGGGACCGGAACAGGTCACCGTTCAGAACGTGACCGTTATCGAGAGCAATCAGGAAAAGGGCTACATCCTTGTCAAAGGCGGCCTTCCTGGCCCGAAGCGTGCCATCGTCATGCTCCGCTCTCCGATCCGCGCACAGTTCCGCAAGCCGGTTGTTAAGGCCCTCGTCGACCTCACCGCTGCTGAACAGAAGGGAGAATAACAATGGCTGAAAAGAAAATTAGCCTCCCGGTTCTCAACCTCAAGGGTGAGGAAGCCGGCAAAGTCGAGCTCGCCAACGAAGTCTTCGGTGTGCAGCTAGACAACCAGCAAGTCGTTAAGGACGCTGTCACCGTTTACCAGGCCAATCTCCGCCAGGCAACCGCTAAGACCAAGAAGCGTCACGAAGTCCATGGCTCCAATAAGAAGCCGTGGAGACAGAAAGGCACCGGCCGTGCCCGTTCTGGCGACTGCAAGTCCCCGATCTGGGTCGGCGGCGGCAACGTCTTCGGTCCTGATGGAACTCAGAACTACAAGTTGAGCCAGAACAAGAAGGCTCACAACCTTGCTCTCCGCGGCGTTCTCTCTGAGAAAGTTGCCGAAGGTGGCATCATCGTCGTCGATTCCCTCGAGCTCGCCAAAGCGAACACCAAGGAATTCGCCGCGAACCTAAAGGCGATCAAGGCCGAGGGCAAAGTCCTCGTGATCGTCGATGGCGAGAATGACAACCTCGTTCTCTCCGCCCGCAACATCGAAAATCTCGGTCTCACCGAGGTCGACAATGTCGCCGTCTATGACGTTCTCTACTTCAACAAGATCGTTGTTAGCAAAGACGCCATCAAGAAGATTGAGGAGGCCTTGAAGTAATATGGCTGACGAAAAGAAATTCGCTAAGGCTGTTGAGCACGACTTCGACGTCATCATCGAGCCGCTCATCACCGAAAAGAGCATGGCCCTCATGCAGAACGCCAACAAGGTCACCGTTAAGGTTGCTGCTAAGGCCAACAAGACTGAGATCAAGCACGCCTTCGAGCGTCTGTTCCAGGTCAAAGTTGTCGATGTCAAAGTCATCAACCAGATCGGCAAGACCACCACTCGTGGCGGCCGCTATCAGGGAACCATCTCTGGTTTCAAGAAAGCGATCGTTACCCTCGCCGATGGCGAGGCCGTTGATCTCTTCAAGGAGTAAGGAGTCACCCACGCGTATATAAATAAAGATATGCGCGCAAAGAACCCAATATAGGAGAAAGCAAATGGCTATCAAAACTTATAAGCCGTATACCAAGTCCCGTCGCGCCATGGCGTCCCAGGACTACAGCGGCCTATCCAAAGTCGCTCCTGAAAAATCCTTGCTCCAGCCGAAGAAGAAATCCGGCGGACGCAACAATCAGGGCGTCATCACCTGCCGTCATATCGGCGGCGGCAACAAAAACCGTTATCGTGTCATCGACTTCCGTCGCCGTAAGGATGATATCCCGGCAACCGTTAAGACCATCGAGTACGATCCGAACCGTAACGCCAACATCGCTCTTATCTGCTATGCAGATGGCGCAAAGGCTTACATCATCCACCCGTCCGGACTAAAAGTTGGAGACGTCATCGTCTCTGGTAAGGCTACCGATATCAAAGTCGGCAACTGCACCGAACTTCAGTCCATCCCTGATGGAACCTTCATTCACAACATCGAGCTTCAGCCTGGTAAAGGCGCTCAGATGTGCCGCGCTGCTGGTACCTCCGCTCAGACCCTTGGTATCGACGGCAAATATGTCACTGTCCGCCTTGCTTCCGGCGAAGTCCGCAAGCTCCTCGGCAACTGCCGCGCCACCATCGGTGTCGTCGGCAACGAAGACTGGAACCTTGTCAACCTCGGCAAGGCCGGTAAGAGACGTTACCTCGGTGTTCGCCCGACCGTCCGCGGCTCCGCGATGAACCCGAATGACCACCCGCACGGTGGTGGTGAAGGTAAGTGCCCTGTCGGCCGTGATGCTCCGCGTTCCCCGTGGGGCAAGCGTACCCAGGGCGTCAAGACTCGCCATATGAAGAAGAATTCTACCCGTCTCATCATCAGACGTAAGAATGGCAAATAACGAAAGGAGATAGAAATTAATGTCCCGTTCATTGAAAAAAGGACCGTTCGTGGATGCTTACCTTCTCAAGAAGGTCGAAGAGCTCCAGAAGTCCGGTAAGAAAGAGATCATCAAAACCTGGTCTCGCCGTTCGACCATCTATCCGTCCTTCGTCGAACAGACCTTCGCCGTCTATAACGGCAAGGAACACATCACTGTCTTCGTGACCGCCGATATGGTTGGCCACAAGCTCGGTGAATTCGCCCCGACCCGCACCTTCCCCGGCCATCATGGCAACAACGTTGGTGATCAGGCCGCTAAGAAGTAAGGAGAACTATCATGGCTGAAGAAAAGAAAACCGTGAAGAAGGCCGCTGCCCCGAAGAAGGAAGCTGCCAAGAAGGCTCCCGCAAAGAAAGCCGCCCCGAAGAAGGAAGCTGCTAAGACCGAAGCTGTCGCTGAAGTCAAAGAGTCCAAAAAGGTCGCTGAGCCGAAGGCTGAAAAGGCCCCGGTAACCGAAGCTCGCTGCTTCGTCCGCGACATCCGCATCACCCCGCGCAAAGTCCGCCTCGTCGCTGACTATGTCCGCGGCAAGGATGTGTCCGCTGCCCTAGGCGTTCTTGCCCAGGTCAACCGTGTTGCCGCTCTCCCGGTCGCCAAGGCTATCAAGTCTGCCGCCGCCAACGCCGTCAACAACTTCGGTATGGACAAAGACAGTCTGTATGTGGCTGAAATCCAGGTCAGCGATGGCCTAAAGATCAAGCGCTTCATCCCGCGCGCTAAGGGAAGCGCCTCCCCGATCATCAAGCGCAACGCCAACCTTGTCGTTGTCGTTAAGGAAAGAAAGTAAGGAGAACATCATGGGACAGAAAGTCAATGCAGTCGGCATGCGCGTCGGCGTTAACCGCGACTGGAATTCCAAGTGGTTTGCTTCCAAGAAGGACTATGGCAACTTCCTCGTTGAGGACATCGCCATCCGCAAATTCCTCGAAGCTGATCTAAAGAACGCGATGCTCTCTCACATCGTCATCGGACGCGTCAAGACCGACAAAGGCCATGACGTCCGCGTCAAGATCTACGTTGCTCGCCCGGGCGACGTTCTCGGCCAGGATGGTGCCAACATCACCAGAATCCGCACCGAACTCGGCAAAGTGGTCAAATCTGGTTCCCTCCACCTCGACGTCGTCGAAGTTAAGAACCCGGACCTCGATGCCACCCTCATGGCCAAGTGGATCGCCAGCGAACTCGAAAATCGCGCTGCCTTCCGCAGCACCATGAAGAAAGCCATCCAGCGTATGCGCAAAGCTGGCGCCAAGGGCTGCAAGACCCTTTGCTCCGGCCGTCTCGGCGGCGCTGAGATCGCCCGCAAGGAAGGTTACAAAGAGGGCGTCGTTCCTCTACATACCATCCGTGCTGATATCGACTTCGCTCACGTTCCGGCCCACACCACCTATGGTGACATCGGTGTTAAGGTCTGGATCTGCCGTTCTCTAAACAAGGTCGGCACCGAAGAAGTCAATGAACCGGCCCCGCGTGACGAGCGCGCTGATCGTCGCGACTTCGGTCGCGGCCCGCGCAATGATCGCCGCGGTCAGAGAGGAGATAACAACAATGCTTCAACCAAAGCGCGTTAAGTATCGCCGCCCGCACCGCCTTTCCTACGAAGGAAAGGCTAAGGGCGGAACCAATGTCGATTTCGGCGAATATGGCCTAGTCGCTCTCGAAGGCGGTTACATCGATAACCACCAGATCGAGGCCGCTCGTATCGTTCTCGCTCGTTATACCGACCGTGCTGGTAAGGTTTGGATTCGTATCTATCCGCACCTCGCCCGCACCAAGAAGCCGGCCGAAGTCCGTATGGGTTCCGGCAAAGGCTCCCCAGAAGGATGGGCCGCAGTTGTTCAGAAGGGGCGCGTTCTCTTCGAAATCGGCGGTATCGATCCGAAGACTGCCATCCGTGCTCTCCAGCTCGCTGGCTACAAACTTCCGCTTGCGACCAAAGTCATCAAGCGCACCAAAGCCCTATCTGAGGCTGAACTAGTTAAGATGGAAGCTCCGCACGAATCCGCTCTTGAAGCGATCGAGGCTGAAGACGACATCGAGACTGTCTCCGATACCGGCAACGAAACTCCGGCTGAAGCCGAAGTTCAGGAGGCCAAATAATGGAAATCAAAGAATTCCGCGAAATGACCCCGGAAGAGCTCAACAGCAAGATCTATGAGCTCAAAGAGCAGCTCTTCGAGATGCGCCGCAAGAAAGCGGTTGGCTCCCTCGAGAACGGCAACCAGGTCCGCGTCGTCCGTAAGGACCTCGCCAAAGCCGAGACTGTTAAGCGTGAAAGAGAGCTTAACATCAATAAGTAATAAGGAGCGAACGAAGCAACTATGGAAAGAAACCATCGTACCACGGTTCAGGGTGTCGTCACCAACGTCAAGAACGCCAAGACCATCACCGTCACCGTCTCCACTGAGCGCAACGATCCTCTTTACAACAAGAGAGTCGGCTACTCCAAGAAATACTATGCCCATGATGAGAACAATGCCGCCAAGCTCGGCGACGTCGTCACCATCCAGGCCTGCCGCCCCATGTCCGCTACCAAGAGATGGAGACTCGTCAGCATCGATAAGGCCGCGGTCGCCGCTGCCAACGTCGCTGATGTCGAGGCTTCCCTCGAAGCTAGCGAAGGCGTCGCTGAAAAGGAGGACAAATAATGGTCCAGAACGAAACCAACCTTGTGGTTGCCGATAACTCCGGTGCCAAGTCCGTCCGCATCTTCAGACAGTACGGCGGAAGCCACAAGAAGTCCTCTACCCTCGGCGACATCGTCCTCTGCGCAGTCAAGGACGCCATCCCGAATGGCAAGGTCAAGAAGTCTGACGTCGTCAAAGGCGTCATCGTCCGCGTCAAGCACCCAGTGCTCCGCGCTGACGGATCCACCATCGCCTTCGATGACAACGCTGTTGTTATCGTCGACAATGATGGCAACCCGGTCGGAACCCGTGTCTTCGGTCCCGTCGCTCGCGAACTCCGCGAGAAGGGCTTCATGAAGATCATCTCGCTCGCCATCGAGGTGCTATAAGGAGAAACGAAACATGAACATCAAAAAAGGTGATAAGGTCGTCGTCATCTCCGGCGCCGACAAAGGCAAAGAGGGAATCGTCCAGCGCGTTTACCCGAAGCTCAACAAAGTCGTCGTCGAAGGCGTCAATGTCCACAAGAAGCATAAGAAGCCGACCCAGGCCGTCCCAGAGGGCAGCATCGTCGACATCTATGTCCCGCTCGATGCGAGCAACGTCGCTCTCATCGATCCGAAAACCAAGAAGCCGACCCGCGTCCACATGGGCGTCGTCAATGGCAAGAAAGTCCGCCTCGCCAAGTCCGGCGAGAGCCTCGACAAGTAATTAGGAGGAATTAAAAATGGCTGAAGTCAAATACGAAAACCGCCTCCAGAAGAAGTACAACGAAGAGATCGTTCCGGCTCTTGTCAAAGAGTTCGGATACACCACTCCGATGCAGGCCCCGAAGCTTGAGAAGATCGTCATCAACATGGGCGTCGGCGATGCTACCTCCAACAGCAAAGCCCTCGACGATGCGGTTGCCGATCTAACCATCATCACCGGCCAGCACCCGGTCACCACCAAAGCCAAGAAGTCCATCGCTACCTTCAAGGTCCGCGAAGGCCAGGCTATCGGTTGCAAAGTGACCCTCCGCGGTGTCCGCATGTACGAGTTCCTTGATAAGCTCGTCTCCATCGCCCTCCCGCGCGTCCGCGATTTCCGCGGTATCTCCAAGAATGCCTTTGACGGCCATGGCAACTACACCCTCGGCGTCAAAGAACAGCTCATCTTCCCGGAGATCGACTACGATAAAGTCGCCAAGGTCCGTGGTATGGACATCGTTATGGTCACCACTGCCCACAGCGACAAGGAAGCTGCCGCCCTTCTCGAGAAGCTCGGCATGCCCTTCAGGAAGTAACAGGAGTAACGATCAATGGCTAAAACAAGCTTAATCGAAAAATCTCAGCGCACCCCGAAGTTCGCGGTCCGCTCTTACACCCGCTGCAAGCGCTGCGGCCGTCCCCATGCCGTTATCCGTCGTTTCGGACTCTGCCGTATCTGCCTACGCGAACTCGCCTACAAGGGCGAAATCCCTGGCATGAAGAAGGCCAGCTGGTAATTTAAGGAGACAAGAACATGCACGCAGATCCAATCGCAGATATGCTCACTCGCATCCGTAACGCGAATGCCCTCCGTTACGAAGAAGTCTCCATGCCGTCCTCCAAGATGAAGGAAGGCATTGCCGAGATTCTTAAGAATCAGGGCTTCATCAACGACTTCTCCGTCGCTGATGAAAATGGCAAGAAGACCCTCACCATCGCGCTCAAATATAGCGCCACCGGCGAGCGCGTCATCACTGGCTTGAAGAGAATCTCCAAGCCGGGCCTCCGCGTCTACGCGGAATCCGACAAGATCCCGAGCGTCCTCAAGGGCCTCGGCATCGCGATCATCTCCACCCCGAACGGACTTCTTACCGACCGTCAGGCCCGCAAGCAGAACGTTGGCGGCGAAATCATCGCTTACGTCTGGTAATCAGACTCAGGAAGGAATTGTACAACTATGTCTAGAATCGGATTAAAACCCGTCGTCCTCCCTTCTGGCGTCACCGTTGCTGAAGCTAACGGTGTCGTCACCGTCAAAGGCGCCAAAGGCGAATTAAGTGTCGTTCTCCCGAAGGACATGAGCGTCGAGGTCAAAGACGGAGTTATGCGCGTTATCCGTGCTAACGAAGACGCCAAAACCGTTATGTTCCACGGCACCGCCCGTGCCAACCTCGCCAACGCCGTCAAAGGCGTTTCCGAAGGATTCAGTAAGGAACTTGAAATCTCTGGTATCGGCTATCGCTGCCAGAATAGAGGCAAAAACCTAGTTCTCTGGGTTGGCTTCTCCCACGAAGTTGTGGTCGAGCCGCTAGAAGGCGTCAAGATCACCGCTAAGGATGAAACCCATATCCTCGTCGAAGGCATTGATAAGCAGAAAGTCGGTCAGACCGCCGCTATCATCCGCGACACCAAGCGCCCTGAGCCCTATGGCGGCAAGGGCATCAAGTACAAGGGCGAAGTTATCCTCCGCAAGGAAGGTAAGCGCGCCGCTGCTACTGGTAAGAAGTAAGGAGCTAAGCAACTATGATCGAAAAAGTTTCTAGAACCGCAAATCGTCAGCGCCGCGCTCTCCGTGTCAGAGAGAAGATCTCCGGCACCGCCGCTAAGCCGCGCCTTTGCGTCTTCCGTTCCAACAAGAACATCGAGGCTCAGCTCATCGATGACGTCAATGGCGTCACCCTAGCTTCTGCTTCCTCCGCCTCTCTCAAACTTGAGAATGGTGGCAACTGCGAAGCCGCCGCCACCGTCGGCGCCGAGCTCGCAAAGAGAGCCCTAGCCAAAGGCATCGAAGTCGTTGTCTTTGATCGCAATGGCTACCTCTATCATGGCCGTGTCGCCGCTTTGGCTGATGCTGCCCGTGAAGGAGGCCTTAAGTTCTAAGGAGAAAACCAATGGCTGAAGAAGAAAAAGTCACTGTCCAGCCTGATGAGAACCAGGCTGAATCCGGCTTCGAGCCGCACGGCTCCGCCAGCGCTCCGCGCCCCGGCGACCGCAAGTTCGGCAACCACAAAGGCCGCCCCTCTGAGAGGAGAGGTGGACGCGGTGGATTCCGCCGCAACACCGACGACTATCTAGAGAGAGTCGTCGCCATCAACCGTATTTCCAAGACCACTCAGGGTGGTAAGAACGTTCGTTTCTCCGCCCTCGCCGTCGTCGGCGATGGTAAGGGAAAGTATGGTTTCGCCCTCTCCAAGTCTGGCGAGGTCCCCGATGCCATCAAGAAGTCCCTTGCCAAGGCCCGCAAGAACATGGTCTCCATCGAAATCGTCAAGGGCACCATTGCCCATGACACCGTTGGTGTCTATGGCGCTACTAAAGTCGTCCTCAAACCGGCCCCTGCCGGCACTGGTATCGTCGCTGGTGGTGCTGTCCGCGCCATCGTTGAGCTCGCAGGCGTCAAGAACCTAGTCGCCAAAGTCTATGGTTCCCGCGCTCCGATCAACGTCATCCGCGCTACCGCCGCTGGTCTTTCCGCCCTCAAGAGCTATGACAAAGTCATGGTTCTCCGCGGATTGAAGACCGAAGAGCAGATCAAGGCTTCCAAGGCTGCTAAAGCCCCGAAGCCCGCTGCAGAAGGAGATAACAAGTAATGTCCTCTCTACACACTCTAAAAAACGTTGAAGGTTCTGTCACCGAAGGCTTCCGCAAGGGCCGCGGCCGTGGCTCCGGCAACGGCAAGACCGCTGGCAAAGGCCAGAAGGGTCAGGGTGCTCACGCCCATACCAAGAAGAACGGCTACGAAGGTGGTCAGACCCCGATCGCTCGTCGTCTTCCGAAGTTTGGCGCTCGCAAGACCCACACCGGCGTCAAAATTGTCTACGCCGTCGTCAACCTAGGCAGACTAAATGCCTTCAATGATGGCGATGTGGTCAACGCCGCTTCCCTCATCGAGAAAAATATCGTGAAGAACGAGCTCGATGGTATTAAAATCTTGGGCAAAGGCGAGCTTACCAAGAAGCTCGTGGTTGAAGCAAAGGCGTTCTCCGCCTCTGCAAAAGCCGCTATCGAAAAACTCGGTGGCGAGGCCAAGGTTATTGAATAATGAAAAAATTCGCTTCGATCTTCAAAAATAAAGAGATAGTCGGTCGCATATTCTTTACGATCATGATTCTCTTCGTCATCAGGATCGGGGCGGCAATCACGGTTCCTGGCGTCAGCACGAGCTCCCAGCTCTCTGACGCCATGAATTCGGGAAACGCGATTGCAATGATGAACTTGCTCGGAGGAGGTGCGTTAAGCAACTTCTCCGTGTTCGCGTTAGGGGTATCTCCGTATATCACTGCGCAGATCATCGTTGAATTGCTCTCAAAAGACGTCCTCCCCGCATTGACTGAGCTGTCAAAGCAAGGCCAGTACGGCAGGAAGAAGATTGAGATGGCTACCCGCTACCTCACCCTCTTGTTGGGCGCTGTCCAGGCATACGGCATCATCATGACGATGCAGAACAGCTCCTATATCACCCTTACCCTCAGCACGTCTGGCGGTAATGCCTTCTGGACCTATCTATATATCATCACCGTTCTCCTAGCGGGCGCGATGCTGACCATGTGGCTAGGCGACCAGATAACCGAGAAGGGCTTAGGCAACGGCATTTCCATCATCATCTTCGCAGGCTGCGTCAGGAGCTTGCCAATCCAGATCTCGACGGCTTGGACGAAATGGGTCACGGCCAACATCGGCCATGGCGATACCGCCATCATCCGCGGCTCCTTCCAGTTCGCCCTCTATATCCTCGCCCTCGTGGCGATCACCGCTGGCGTCGTCTTCTTCGAAATCGCAAGAAGGAAGATTCCAGTGCAAAGCGCCGGCAAAAGCGGTGCGACGAGCTCTATGGCTCGCGCGTCCTTCTTGCCTATCAAGGTCAACAGCGCCGGCGTCATCCCCGTCATCTTCGCCTCTTCCATTCTTATGGCGCCGAGCGTCATCGCGAGCTTCATCAGCTCCGATGCCGCCAACGCGAAATGGCTCCAGATCTTCAATTACTCCAGCATGTACACCATGCCGTGGTTCAATGATGAGACCTGGCAGATGCCATGGGGCTTAATCATCTATCTCATCCTCATCGTTGCCTTCAGCTTCTTCTACTCGGAGATGCAGATCGACCCTGAGCAGATGGCTGATAATTTCCAGAAAAACGGTTCCTATATCCCGGGCGTCCGCCCTGGTAAGGAGACCGAACGTTACGTCACCAAGGTTCTCAACCGCGTCACTTGCATTGGCGCCCTCGCCTTGATGCTTATCTCCGCTCTTCCCATCATTTTGACGCTCACCGGCGTCTTCGGTGAAGATAGCAGCTTAGCCATCGGCGGCACCGGCATGATCATCATCGTCGGCGTTGCCATCGAGTTGAATTCTCAAATCGATGGCTTGCTTGCTGGCAAGAGCTTCGACGAAGTCCAAGGAGGAATGTAACTTATGCTAAACATCATCTTTATGGGCCCCCCGGGCGCTGGCAAAGGCACTCAGGCAACCCGCATTGTGGATGAATTCAAGATTCCGCATATCTCTACTGGCGACATGTTCCGCGAGAATATCTCCAAGGGCACGCCGCTAGGATTGCAGGCGAAAGCCATCATCGAGTCCGGTCGCCTCGTCCCAGACGAAGTTACCTGCGCCATGGTGAAGGACCGCTTGGCTAAAGATGATTGCGCGAATGGCTATCTCCTCGATGGCTTCCCCCGTACACTCCCTCAGGCGGAAGAGCTTGAGAAAATCGGAAAGGAACTCGGCAGACCGGTCACCGTCGTGGTCGACCTCGCCGTTCCCGATGAGGTTCTCGTCTCCCGCATCGCCGGACGTCGCGTCTGCCCGAATTGCGGCGCCAGCTACCACATCGATACCATGAAGCCGAAGGTCGAAGGTGTCTGTGATCGCTGCGGCGGCAAGCTCATTCAGCGCAAAGACGACAACGCAGAGTCCTTCAAGGAGAGATTGAAGAACTACTACGAGTCGACCGCCCCCATCGCCGAATATTACAAAGCGAAGGGCAACTACTCCGCCGTTAACGGCAACGCTAATGCGGAGCTAATCTTCGAGAACATCAAAACTGTTCTAAAAGGAATCAAATAATGATCATCATCAAGTCTCCACGCGAGGTTGAACTCATCCGTGAGGCCGCCCGCGTGGTGGCTAAGATGTTTGATAAGGTTGAACCCTATATCAAGCCGGGTGTTTCAACCAAATATCTTAATGACCTATGCGACAAATTCATTCGTGAGGAAGGCGCAATTCCAAGCGAACTTGGATACTACGGCTACCCAGCATCCATCTGCGCATCGGTCAATGAGGTGATTCTCCACGGCATCCCATCCGAGAGGCAAATCCTCCAAGATGGCGATATCATCTCCATCGACGTCACCGCCCTGAAAAACGGTTATATGGGTGACGCCTGCAGGACCTTCCCGGTCGGCATCTGCGGCGAAAGGCAGTTAAAAATGATTGCAATTGCCCGTGAATGCTTTGATAATGCTGTGGCCCTGGTTAAGCCAGGGGTGCATCTTGGCGACGTTTGCCATGCCATGGAGGCAACGGCAGCTAAATACGGCTGTTCGGTCCCGCGTGAATACACGGGTCATGGTATTGGTGCGTCAATGCACGAAGATCCCTATATTCCTTGCTACGGAAAGCCCGGAACCGGGCCTATTTTGCGGGAAGGGATGACCATCTGCATCGAACCAATGATCATGGAGCATAAAAATGCTGTCAGGGTCTTGAAAGACGGATGGACCGTCGTTGCCAAAGACGGCGGACTAACAAGCCACTACGAGAACACCATCGTCGTCACCAAAGACGGCTATGAGATTCTCAGTAAGGTTGACTAGGAGGAATTTTCGTTTGAGCAAACAAGATAACATTGAAGTCGAGGCGACGGTATTGGAGTGTCTTCCCAATGCCAACTTTAAGGTGAAGCTCGCCAATGGAGCAGTAGTCCAGGCCTGCGTTTCGGGTAAAATCCGCATGAATTACATTCGCATCTTACCTGGTGATAGGGTTACTGTCCAATTCTCACCTTATGATTTAACACGCGGGCGCATAACGTTCCGTTATAGGAACTGATCTGATAAGGAGCACAGAAAATGAAAGTCAGACCGTCTGTCAAGCCGATTTGCGACAAGTGCAAAGTCATCCGTCGTCACGGCAAAGTCATGGTTATCTGCTCCAACCCCAAGCACAAACAGCGTCAGGGTTGATGAGATAACTGGAAAGGAATTCGAAACAATATGGCACGTATTGCTGGGGTTGATATCCCAAACGAAAAGCGCGTTGTCGTCTCCCTCACCTACATCTATGGTGTTGGCCCGACCACCGCTAAAAACATTCTTGCCGCCGCCAATGTCTCTGAAGACATCCGTGTCAAGGACCTAAGCGATGAGCAGCTCACCGCTATCCGCGCTGAGGTTGCGAAGATTCGCACCGAAGGCGATGCCCGCCGTGAAGTCGCTCTCAACATCAAGCGCCTCACCGAAATCGGCTGCTATCGTGGCATTCGCCACAAAAAAGGACTTCCGGTCCGTGGCCAGCGCACCCGCACCAATGCCCGTACCCGCAAGGGCCGCAGGAAGACCATCGCCAACAAGAAGCAGGCGACTAGATAATCGAAAGGAGTGCAATAATAATGGCTAATGCAAAAAAAGGCGTGACCACCACCGCCCGTAAGAAGAAGATCAAGCGCTCCTTCACCAAGGGTGTCGCGCACATCCACGCCACCTTCAACAACACCATCGTCACCATCACCGACGTCAACGGCAACGTTGTCGCCTGGAGCTCTGCTGGTGCCCTCGGTTACAAAGGCGCTAAGAAATCCACCCCGTTCGCCGCTCAGCTCGCCGCAGAAGCTGCTGGCAAGACCGCGTTCGATCAGGGTCTCCGTCAGGTTGACGTCGAGGTCAAAGGACCTGGCGCCGGCCGTGAATCCGCCGTCCGTGCTCTAACCACCGTCGGCCTACAGGTTACCTCCATCGAGGATACCACCCCGGTGCCGCACAACGGCTGCCGTCCGCCGAAGCGTCCTCGCGGTTAGTTTCTAGGAACTTAATCGCTACATCCAGCACTAACCAATAGGAGGAAAGTAAACCAATGGCAACTGCTATCAAAGAAGCCTTGAACGTTGAGGAAGTCAATCTTCCGAACCCGTTTGAGCCCGTCACCATCAATCCCGAAGTCTACGATGAGAACGAGCACTATGCTAAGTTCGTCGTTGCTCCTCTCGAAAGAGGATTCGGCATCACCGTCGGGAACGCCCTCCGTCGCGTTTTGCTAAGCGCCCTCCCAGGCGCCAGCGTCTTCGCGATCCAGATCGAAGGCGTCCGCCACGAGTTCACTGCGATTCCGGGCGTTGAAGAAGACGTCACCGCCATCATCCTCAATCTTAAGGACCTCGTCCTCAAGATCGATGATAGGTCCACGGAGCCGAAGAAGATCGAAGTCGATGTCAAAGGACCCTGCACCCTTAAGGCCGGGGACCTTGATCTGCCCGCTCTTTGCTCCGTTTGCAACCCGGACCTAGAGATTGCCCATCTCAATGAGAAGGGCCACCTCAAGATGACCATCTACGCCGCTAACGGCCGTGGTTATCGCACCAGCGACGCGAACAAGACCGAACACAAGCTATTGAAGGAAACCGTCGGCGTCATCGCCACCGATTCCAACTACAGCCCTGTTACCAAGGTTGCTTATTCCGTCGAGCCGACCCGCGTTGGTCACGATTCCAAGTTCGATAAACTCGTTCTCGAAGTCACCACCAACGGCTCGGTCAAACCTCATGAAGCCGTCGCGATGGCAGCTGAGTTGCTCATCGCCCACTTCCAGAAATTCGCCGATCTCGAAGAGACCGTCAAGGGCTATAAGCTCGTGAAAGAGGAAGTCAAATCTGAGGAAAACAAATACCAGAACATGCTGATCGAAGAACTCGATCTCAGCGTTCGCAGCAACAACTGCCTTAAGAGAGCTGGCATCACCACCGTCATGGAACTCACTCAGAAGAGCGAGGATGAGATGATGAAGGTCCGCAATCTCGGCAAGAAGTCGCTCAAAGAAGTCAAGGAGAAGCTCGCCGCCATCGGCCTGCACTTCCGTGACTATGTAGGAGAATAATTAACCATGGCAGCACAAGGAAGAAAGAACGTCCACGGCAAAGCCGGCGTCCGCTTCAAGACCGGATATACCGCCTCTAAGAACAAGTCGATGCTCCGCAACGTCGTGACCGACCTCATCGTTAACGAAGAAGTCAAAGTCACCAGCGGCGTCACCAAAGAGCTCAAGTCCCTCGCTGATCGCCTAGTTACCTGGGCCAAGCGCGGTGACCTCCATGCCCGTCGTCTTGCCGCCCAGATCGTCCGTCCGGGCATCAAGGACAAAAATGGCAAGGAAGCTCTCTCTAAGCTTTTCGAAGAGATTGGCCCGAGAATGAAGGATCGCAATGGCGGATACACCAAGTCCTATAAGCTTGGCCTTCGCAAAGGCGATTCCGCCGAAGTCACCCTCGTTACTTGGTCCGATAAGTAATCCTTACCGAATCAATATTGCGGATTAACCAATAAAGCTCCCGTTCGCGGGAGCTTTTTCTATGACTTTTCATCAACAAAGACTACAATACGGCCGTCTTATGCTAAACCAATTTTCCAGAACTCAATTAATCTTCGGCAAAGAGAAGATGGATGACCTCCAGACCAAGACTGTCGCTATCTTCGGAATCGGCGGCGTCGGCGGCTATGTCGTCGAGGCGCTTGCCCGCACCGGCATCCAGAATTTCGTTCTCGTCGATGATGACAAGGTCTGCCTAACCAACATCAACAGACAGATCATCGCCACCTTGAAAACCTATGGCGAATATAAGTGCGACGTCATGGCGGAGCGCATCCACGATATCAACCCCAAAGCCAACGTTGAGATCCATAAGTGCTTCTTCATGCCCGACAACGCGGATGAATTCGATTTCACCAAGTACGACTATGTCGTCGACTGCGTCGATACGGTCACCGCGAAGATCCTACTCGTCGAGAAGGCCACCGCCGCCGGCGTCAAGATCATCTCCGCCATGGGAGCGGGCAACAAGATCAACCCCGCGATGCTTCAGGTCGCCGATATCTATAAGACCTCCGTCGACCCTCTTGCCAAGGTCATGAGATACGAGCTTAAGAGAAGGCACATCAAGAAGCTCAAGGTCGTCTACTCCAAAGAGAAGCCTCTCCGCACGATTGAGGATATGTCCATCTCCTGCCGCGAGCATTGCGTCTGCCCGCCGGGCACCAGAAAATGCACCGTCAGAAGAGATATCCCTGGCTCCAGCGCTTTCGTCCCAAGCGCCATGGGCCTTATCATGGCCGCCGAGATCGTGAAGGACCTAACTGGCATCTATAACGACGTCCCTGGCTGCTAAAAAAGAGAATCACGCCTGAATTTCGGTTCAGGCGCTTTTCAATATGTCGTAGATGGTGAGGATGCCTAATAGGCTCTCGCTTGCTAAGCCATGCTCCGTGAGAAGGATGAGACTGACCCTCTTCCCCTCTTTTACTTCGCGGAACGCCTTTTCAGCCTCATATAAAGGAGCGGTTCTTTTCATAAAGAGGAACCTGGTCTTCTGGTTGGCTAGGCTAAATCTATCTAGGAAGTCTCCTAGAGGCAATTCTAAATCGATATGGGTGCTTACTAGAGCAAGTAGGCTCCCGCTTGTCAAAATGCCCAAAACGCGTTTTTTCTCGTTAAGAATCGGGTAATAGGTGTAGCTAGTGGCGATAAAGGCATCCATCGCTTCCTTGATGGAAGTGGAGGGGGAGAGGTATTTGACGTTTTTGGCCGCTTTATCGAGGGCGAGGCAATCCATATAGGCGAGTATTGTGGAAAGATCAGAGACGACCTTAGAGGAGACCGCGAAAGGATAGCCCCCGCCATATTGCTCGTGGCTTAGGTAATTCCTAAGGTGGCGATACTCCTCAAATTGCTCGTAATATTTCTCTTTATAGAAACGATATTTTTCAGGGTCAGTTTCCCCGATGGACTCTAGTTTCCGATAAAGAAAAAGAAAGCGGTTCGTCGTCTCTTTGGTGTAGGTCTCTTCCATATATAGCCTCTATTGGGATTGTAGCATTTCGATAATTCGGTGAAAGTGATTTTCGAAAACTTTTCTCCCAATTACCGAAATATGACGTTTTGTCGAAGGAAAATGCGATGAAAGCCATATTTTCGGTATTTCGGCAATCGATAATGTGATTGTTTTCCAATATTTTATTTATAAAATAACCGATGAGTTTTTACTTATTTGGAGGCACAAGCATGAAAATTCGCCAGGAGGTCAGAGTTGGCGTCGAGTCCATTTGCGACAGATATGCAAATGAGCCGTCGCCATTGATGATGATCCTCAGTTCCATTCAGAAGGAGTACGGCTACATCCCGCTAGAGGTTCAGGAGATCGTCAGCGAGAAAACGGGCATCCCCGTCGCCGAGATCTACGGCGTCGTCACCTTCTATTCGTTCTTTTCGCTCAATCCGAAGGGCAAATACGTCATCGGCATTTGCCTAGGCACCGCCTGCTACGTCAAGAATTCACAGGCGATCGTCGACAAGTTCTCCGCTCTGCTTGGCATCAAGCCAGGCGAGACCACCGAAGATGGCCTGTTCACCATCGAAGCCGTCCGCTGCATGGGCGCCTGCGCCCTAGCGCCGGCGATGGAGGTCAATGGCAAGGTCTATCCGAAGGTCACTCCGAATCAGGTCGAGGCGATCATCAAGGAATACCGCGAAAAGGAAAGCGAGGTCAAATAAGCATGGAAAGAATCACCTCTCCTGAAGTTCTTCAGAAGGAAATAGACGTCCAAACCAAAGCGCTAGAGGATAAGCTAACCGGCAAAAACCTCAAGCGCGCCATCTGCGTCTGCGCTGGCACCGGCTGCTTGGCCAATAACTCCAAGGCCATCCTTGAGGAGATCGAAAGACTGCTTAAGCAGAAGCACCTAGAAGACAAAGTCACCATCAATCACGTCGGCTGCTTCGGCTTCTGCTCCCAGGGACCTTTCGTCAAGATCTACCCCGAAGGCACCCTCTATCACGCCGTTAAGCTAAAGGACGTCGCCCACATCATCGAAGACGACATCATCGGCGGAAGAGTCTGCGAAGACCTTCTCTACGTCGACCCTTCCACCCACCAGAAAGTCGCAAAGCAAGAGGACATTAACTTCTATAAGAAGCAAGTCCGCGTCGCGCTCCATGGCTGCGCCACCATCAACCCGGACCTCCTCGAGGAATCCCTAGGCTACGATGGCTTCAAAGCCCTTAAGAAAGTCCTTACCGAGATGACCCCGGAAGAGGTCATCAAGGAAGTCACCGACTCCGGCCTTCGCGGCAGAGGCGGCGGCGGATTCCCCACAGGCAGGAAATGGGCTTTCGCAGCTTCCGTCAAATCCGATAAGAAATACGTCGTCTGCAACGGCGATGAAGGCGACCCAGGCGCCTTCATGGACCGCTCAATTCTCGAAGGCAACCCCTTCGACGTCATCGAGGGCATGATGATTGCCGGCTATGCCTATGGCGCTGATGAAGGTTACTTCTATGTCCGCGCCGAATACCCGGTCGCTGTCGAAAGATTGCAGCGCGCGATTGAGGACATGACCAAAGTCGGCCTCCTCGGCGACCATATCCTTGGTACCAACTTCAGCTTCCGCGCACATCTCCGCCTCGGCGCAGGCGCATTCGTCTGCGGCGAAGAAACCGCATTGCTAAACTCCATCGAAGGCCAGCGCGGCATGCCGCGTCCCCGTCCGCCGTTCCCGGCCATCAAGGGACTTTGGGGCAAGCCGACCTGCGTCAATAACGTCGAGACCCTCGCGACCGTCCCCTATATCATCCGCGTCGGCGCTGCCGAGTTCGCAAAGATGGGCACGCAGAAGAGCAAAGGCACCAAGGTCTTCGCCCTCGGCGGCAAGATCAATAACGTCGGCCTCGTTGAGGTTCCGATGGGCACCACCCTCCGCACCCTTATCTATGATATCGGCGGCGGCATCCCGGGCGGCAAAGCCTTCAAGGCCATTCAGACTGGCGGTCCTTCTGGCGGTTGTTTAACCGAGAAAGACCTCGATACCCCGATTGACTACGATTCTCTTCTCGCCAAAGGCTCGATGATGGGCTCTGGCGGAGCCATCGTCATGGACGAGGACAACTGCATGGTCGACGTCGCTCACTTCTATATGGACTTCATCTGCAATGAGTCCTGCGGCAAGTGCAGCCACTGCCGCATCGGCACCAAGCGTCTATTTGAGATGCTCACCGATGTCACCGAAGGACGTGGCAGCGAGAAGACCCTTGAGGACATGGAGTACCTCGCGACCGTCATCAAAGGCGGCGCCCTCTGCGCCCTCGGTCAGACCGCGGCCAACCCGATTCTTTCCACCATGGCCAACTTCCCTGAGGAATATAAGGCCCACGTTGTGGATAAGAAGTGCCCGGCCCACGTCTGCAAGAAGCTCATGGCCTACGTCATCGACCCGAATAAGTGCAAGAAATGCTCGCTCTGCGCAAGAAATTGCCCTGTCAGCTGCATCTCTGGCGTTCCGGGCAAAGAAGCCTACGTCATCGATCAAGCCAAGTGCATTAAGTGCGGCACCTGCATGGGTGGCTGCCGCTTCGGCGCGATCAGCAAGGAATAAGGAGGAGCCACCATGGATAACGTTAATATCAACATCGAAGGCCGCATCTATAGCGTCCCAAGCAACTTAACCGTCCTTGAGGCGGCAAGGGAGGTTGGCTACAACATCCCGACCCTCTGCTATTGGAATCACGGCAAGAATTCCCTCGCGAGCTGCCGCGTCTGCCTCGTCGAGATCGCTTCTCCCCGCGGCTCTAAGCTATTCGCTTCCTGCGTCTACCCCGTCACCGACTGCCAGGCCGAGAAGGGATTCGAGATCAAGATCTCTTCCCCGATGGCCATCGACGCTAGACGCACTTCCGTCGAGCTATTGCTCTCCAATCATTCCAAAGACTGCCAGACCTGCGTGAAGAACGGCCATTGCGAACTTCTCCACGTCGCCTCCCTCACTGGGGCAAGGGATGGCCAGTTTATAGGCGCCAAGACCGAGGTCACCGTCGATGACCTCGCCCCCGGCCTAACTAGGGACACCAGCAAGTGCATCCTCTGCGGACGCTGCATCGCCAAGTGCAAAGAATGCCATGGCATCGGCATCCTCGGATTTGAGAAGCGCGGCTTCAATACCATCGTCGGCCCGGCCGGCAACCGCAGCTTCACCCAGGTTCCTTGCTTGCAGTGCGGCCAGTGCATCGAGGTCTGCCCGACCGGTGCTTTGGCGGAACACCGCGAAATCGATCTTATCGATAAGGCCAGGCACGAAGGCAAATACCTCGTCGTTCAGACCGCTCCGGCCGTCCGCGCGGCCATCGCCGAGGAATTCGGCCATAAGGTCGGCGAACAAAACGGCACCGGCAAAATGGTCTCCGCCTTGCACCGCCTTGGCTTCAACAGGGTCTTCGACACCAATTTCGGCGCCGATTTGACCATCATGGAAGAAGCCACCGAATTGCTTCACCGCATCAAGGGCAATGGCGTCCTCCCCCAGATCACTTCCTGCTCTCCTGGCTGGATCAACTACATGGAGTTCTTCTATGGCGATTTGATCCCGCACGTCTCGACCTGCAAATCTCCGCATGAGATGGAAGGCGCGATCATCAAGAGCTACTTCGCCAAGAAGCACAACATCGACCCGAAGGACATCTTCGTTGTCTCTGTCATGCCCTGCACCGCTAAAAAAGGAGAGGCGCAGCGTCCGGAGAACCGTGGCGTGGATGGACTCGCCGACGTCGACGCGGTCATCACCACCCGCGAGCTTGCCATCATGATCAAACGCGCTGGCTTGCTGTGGGACGAACTCCCCGAAGAGGAATTCGATAACGACCTCCTTGGAGAATATACAGGCGCTGGCGTCATCTTCGGCGTCACCGGCGGCGTCATGGAAGCGGCACTTCGCACCGCCTACCACGCCCTTACCGGCGAAGAATATGGGCCGATTGAATTCCATGAGGTCCGCGGCTTAGAGTCCGTTAAGGAAGCCGAAATCGATATCAAGGGCACCAAGCTTAAGGTTGCCGTCGCCTCTGGCATGAAGGGAGCCAAGCCTCTCCTCGACCAGATGAGGAACAAAACCTCGCCCTACGCCTTCGTTGAGATCATGTGCTGCCCAGGCGGCTGCATCAACGGCGGCGGCCAGCCTTTCATCAAGCCGAACCTCATGCTTGGCGAGAAGAAGGATATCCTCGAAACCTATCGTCAGAAGAGGGCTGATATCCTCTATGGCATCGATGAGAGGAAGGCAATCCGTCAGAGCCACAACAATCCAGACATCCAGAAGCTTTACGCAGAGTTCCTTGGAGAGCCCTGCAGCGAGCTCTCCGAAGAGCTCCTCCACACCACCTATAGGGCCGACCGTGAGGCCTTCCCAGAACTGGCGAAGGAGTAGTTGTTACCTTAATGTGTATAATAGGGGCCGGAAACGACCCCTATTTTTATGTTTAAGCACCTAATCTTTGATCTTGATGGCACCCTTCTTGATACCATCCCCGATATTGCTTCCGCCGTTAATGACGCTTTAAAGCAGGCGGGCTATGACTATTCCTATGACATTGCTGGCGTGAAGACGCTGATCGGCGATGGCGCCGATATCCTCGTCCACCGCGCCCTTAGGGATCATGACACCCCCGAGGCCTTCCAAGCCCTTAAGGAGGTCTATATGCCTCTATATAGGGATTACCAGAACCTCCACACCAAACCCTTTGATGGGCTAACACCCGTCTTGGATGAGCTTATCTCCAAAGGCTATAAGCTCTATATAGCCTCTAATAAGCCGGACGCGCTCGCGCAGGTAGTCGTGCGTGCGAATTATGGGGAGAGGTTCTCCTTCATCTCCGGCCAGCAGATCGGCGAGCCCGTAAAGCCCAATCCGATTATTGTGAACCGTATCTTAGATCGCTTTGCTTTGAAGAAAGAGGAATGCCTTTATATCGGCGATTCCCATGTCGACATTGAAACCGCGAGCAACGCGGGAATATCTTCTTGTCTCGTAACTTGGGGCTATGGCTGCTACACAAAGGAGCTTTGCGACAAAGCCACCTATGTCATCCATAAACCGGAAGAATTGATACAGCTTGTATCGAAATAATGAAACCGCGGCAGTTTGTTTATCAAAAATCCCGCTTTTTCATTATGTCTTCTATCTCCGTTGACGTTTTTCGTCGCGGAAAAAGAAAGACGCATAACATGAATTTAAGTAACTTTTGAATGAAAATGAGGCTTGGCCTTAACCGATTGCGAAAGTCAAAGGAAGGGGGCGTGAGGCGGGAAAGGAAAAAACCCATTATTCAAAGTTAAGGAAATTCGTTCAAAACTTATTCATATCGTCTATCGCTTTCGCTCGGTCATCTCTCTTTTTGTCAGGTGTCACAAGGCGTATGATTTAGCCATGCGTAAAGTAATGCTATTCTCTTCCCTGGGTAATGAACTCCAGGAATTCAAACCGATCAAAGAGGGCAAGGTCAGCATCTATGTCTGCGGACCGACCGTCTATAACCACCCTCACATCGGCAATATGCGTCCGGTCATCGTCTTCGATACCTGGAGAAGGCTTTTCATCTCTCTAGGCTATGATGTGACCTACGTCTCCAACTACACCGATGTCGATGACAAGATCATCAACCGCGCCAAAGAGCTCGGCATCAGCGAAAAGGAACTCACCGAATCCGTCATCGCCGAATTCCGCCGCCTCGTCGAGGAGACCGGCTCTTTGCAGCCTGACGTCACCCCGAAGCCGACCGTCTACATGGACCAGATGATTCAATATATCGACGAAATGGTGAAAAACGGCTCTGCCTACGAGTCTAATGGCGACGTTTATTTCCGCGTCTCCAAAGACGCCGATTACGGCTGCCTCTCCGGCAACACCGTCGAATCTCTCGTCAGCGGCGCCCGCATCGACGTCAACGACCAGAAGGAATCCCCCGTCGACTTCGCTTTGTGGAAGAAGACTGAGGAGGGCATCAAATGGAATACCCCCTGGAGCGAAGGCCGCCCGGGATGGCATACCGAATGCTGCGTCATGATCAACTCCATCTTCGCCGACCAGAATGGCCTCATCGATATCCATGGCGGCGGATTTGACCTCAAGTTCCCCCATCACGAGAATGAGATTGCCCAGAGTGAAGCCCATAACCACAACCGTTTGGCCAACTATTGGCTCCACAACGGCTTCATCAATATCGATAACGAGAAGATGTCCAAGTCCCTTGGCAACGTCATCCTCGCCAAAGACGTCATCGCGAAGTACGGCGGCATGCCGCTTCGCCTCATGATGCTCAACACCCACTACCGCGCCCCGCTATCCTTCACCGAGGAGACCATCGGAGAAGCAGTGAAGACCTACGGTAAGATCTCCGTGGCCTATAAGCAGGCCGCCGTCGCCCTTCAGATGGAAGGCGTTGACCTAGAGAAGGTCTCGGGCGGCAATGAGGATGCCTTCTATGACGAGATGTGCAATGACCTCAACACCCCGAACGCCCTCACCATCGCCCTCGCTGAGCTAAAGAACCTTAACCAGGCCCTTCGCACCCGCCCGCTAGACGTGGCAAAGCTCGGCGAGTCTTTTGGCAAGCTTCGCGACTATTTCTTTACCCTAGGAATCAAGGTAGAATATCCAAAACTAAGCGATGAGGATAAGGCTTTGTACCAGAAGTATCTGGATGCCAAAGCAAACAAGGATTTCACCACCAGCGATTCCTTGAGATCTGCCCTCATCGAAAAAGGGATTCTCTAATTTTGAATCCCTCCTTTGAGGAGGACTGCAAATGGATGCAGCGGATAAGGCGATCATTGCCTGGTTCAATTCTGATTTCGGAACAAATTTCTCGGGAGGAGTGGTTGGCAACATCGCCCTTGTGGTGCTTTCTTTGTTGCTGGCGCTCATCCTCCCCGGCATTATTGGCATGGAGCGTGAATATAACGGTCACCCAGCCGGCTTCCGCACCCACGTGCTCGTCAGCATCGGTTCCTGCACCGTCATGCTGGTATCGATCTACGGCTTCTCGTATTGGGACTCCCAATACCTAGCCGCTGGCATCGGCCGTGACCCGAGCCGTCTTGCGGCTCAGGCCGTCACCGGCATCGGCTTCCTCGGCGCTGGCACCATCATCCAAAACGGCATCTCCGTCAAAGGCTTGACCACCGCGACCACCATTTGGGTCTGCATGGCCATCGGCCTTGCCTGCGGCGCCGGAAGCTATATCATCGCCGCCGTCGCAACCATTCTTGCCTTCTTGGTTTTGACCGTCATGGGCAAGTTCGAGAAGCTCATCTCCAAACATAATCCAATCCTCATCATCGTCGTCCCTGCTGGCCAAGCGGCTACCAGGAACATCCTTTCCATCGCCGAGAGATTCGGCATCGAAGCCAAGGAGACCTCTTCCGAAATCATCCATTTCCAGAATGAGGAAGCCGTCCGCTTCAGCATTCGCTTATCCCGTACGACCGAAGCCACGTTAGCCTGCTTCACCGACGAGCTTAGAATGCGCTTGCACCCCCTTTCGCTAAAAATTTCTACGAATTTCTGATTTGATAAATCAGACGGAATTCCGTATAAAAGTTTCATTGCACAGGAGCAAAAATTATGGCTATATTCATTAGCGGGAAGAACCCGGTCCGCGAATCTATCCGGGCAGGTCAGGCAACCAAAATCCTAGCGGCATCCCGCATGGCCAAAGACCCGCTCCTCGCTGAGGCAAGCAAGGCTGGGCTTCCGATTGAGTTCGTCGATGAAGGTAAGCTCACTTCGATGGCAAAGGCCCAGAACCATCAGGGCATTCTCGCCATCTGCAAGGAGATCCGCACCTACTCTCTCGAAGAGATCATCTCTTCCTGCAAAAACAAACCCTACCCCCTGCTTTTGATACTCGATGGCATCGAAGACCCGCATAACCTAGGAGCAATCCTTCGTTCCTGCGACGCTTTCGGCATCGATGGCATCATCATGAAAAAGCGCGGCGAGGTTCAGCTTAACCCTACCGTCGCCAAAGTTTCCACCGGCGCCATCCACTATGTGAAGACCGCCGTCGTCTCCAATCTTTCCGCCGCGATCGATACGCTTAAGAAAAACGGATTCTGGATCGTCTCCAGCGATGGCAGCGGCACCCAATCCTATTCCGACGTCGATTACAAATGCCCGATCTGCGTTGTCGTTGGCAGCGAAGGCTTCGGCATTTCCCGCCTGGTCCTTAAAAACTCTGATTTCGTCGTGAAGATCCCGATGGTCGGCCACGTTAATTCCCTTAACGCCTCCGTTGCCACCGGCATCCTCCTAAGCGAGGTCTTCCTCTCCAGGCAGAAGTAGTTTTCATTCTCCCCTATCGTCTAGATAAAGCCGTCCAATCATCGGATTCTTTTTGGCAAACCAAAATGGACATTCGATACTACTCTGAAAAAACTGATGAATCCTTATTGGATTCCTATCGACATGGCGACTTGAGGGCACGTGACGTGCTTTCGGTCCGTTACTTCAACCTCAAGGATTCCCTTTGCCGGAAAGCTGCGCCCAACTGGTGCGACTATCTGGATAAATGGACGCTCAACGAGTGCTTTTTCAAAGCCTACCTTCAGGCGGAAGAAGGCTATGTCGAGGGTGAGAGCAAATTCCTCACCTATTTCTGCAGCATCCTCTGCCATGAGATCAACACGGTCGGCGGCCTGGAATATACCCATCGGGATATTCTTCGCCCCATCTCGCTTTCCTCTACCCCGGCGGATAGCAATCCCGATGAGGACCCCGTCCCCATTGAGGAGGTCATCGCCGCCTCTCCGGAGGCCGACCCGCGCATCGCCATTGGCTTCGACTCTATTTTCGACGTGCTTGGCAGCTCCGCGAGAAACGCGGATGCCGGAACGCGGAAGGCCATCGCCTTCTTCAAATATAAGATCGCCTTCGGCAGCCTCAATAAGGCCGCCAAGGCGCTAGGAATAAGCCTTAGCTACGCCAAGGCGCTCAATTCGCGCTTCATCCTCTGGGCGAGGCGGACACTTGAGGAAGAGAACGTTATTTCTTCCCCGATGGTTGGACGGTAACGACTGCATGTCCCCCTCGACCAGATGCCCCTATTTGATAGGGGCGTTTTTAATGCGCTAATCGCGATTTGCATAAAACGGCAATAAGTTGTATGTTCTTCATCAAATGGAAGTGAGCCAGTCAGTTTGGCATCCATCCATTAGCGCCAGGGCCCCAATGCCAATGGGGTCGACGAGGTCAACGGTCATCGAAAGACTCGGCGGATGCCGTTGCGGCCATAGGCAAAGCCGTGAGGGGGAGAGGAAAAAGTGGGCGTAATCCCGCAACAGAAACTTCCCTGCTTGCCACCAAAAGCCCGAAAAGGGGCATGTGTTGGAGCGCGCCTTTCTTCGCGATTTTGGACTGCACTGCATAGGGGAGATTTTTATGTGCGGAATTGTTGGATATGTTGGAGCTAAGCAGGCCGCTCCGATTCTTTTGGAAGGCCTCAGCAAGCTCGAATATCGCGGTTATGACTCTGCGGGATTAGCCGTCAGAGACGGCGAGGGCGATTTTCAGATCGTCAAGGCCAAAGGCAGGCTCGCTGCCTTGATTGAGAAGACCGATGGGGGCAAAGCCCTTCGCGGCGGATGCGGCATTGGCCATACCCGCTGGGCGACCCATGGTGAGCCAAGCGAAACCAATGCTCACCCCCACCTTTCCTATAAGGGGTTGGTCGTCGGCGTCCATAATGGCATCATCGAGAACTACCAGGAGATCAAGCAGAGGCTAATCCGCCATGGCTACGTTTTCCACTCTCAGACCGATACCGAGGCTGCGATCAACCTCATCGAATATTATTTGTTTAAGTACAAGGCCGGCCCGCTTCAGGCCATCGCCCATGCCATGATGAGAATCAGGGGTTCCTATGCCCTTGAGCTCATGTTTACCGATCAGCCGGGCAAGATCTACGCCGCTAGAAAAGATTCCCCGATGATCATCGGCCTCACCGAAGGCGAATCCTATGTCGCGAGCGACGTCCCGGCCATCCTTAAGCACACCAGGGACGTCTATTACATCGGCAACCAGGAAATTGCGGTCCTTACCGCCGGCAAAGCCGAGTTCTACAACATCGACGAAGAACCGATTGAGAAGGAGCTCGTCCACGTCGACATGGATCCTTCCGCTGCCGAAAAGGGCGGCTACCGCCATTTCATGATGAAGGAGATACACGAGGAGCCCAAATCCGTTAAGGATACCCTTAATGCTCTTACCAAAGACGGCAAGGTCGACCTTTCCGCCTATGGCCTAACTCGCGAGGTCCTTGCTTCTAAGAAGCTTATCTACATCATCGGCTGCGGCTCCGCCTTCCATGTTGGCGCCGCGCTGCAGTATGTCATCGAAGGCATGGCCAACACCGCCGTCCGCGTTGAATACGCCTCTGAATTCCGCTATAGGAAGCTCCCGCTTGAGCAGGACTCCCTTTTGATCGTCATCTCGCAGTCCGGCGAGACCGCCGATAGCCTCGCCGCTTTGCGTAAAGGCAAGGCCGCGGGTATCCTTACCATTGGCATCGTCAACGTCATCGGCTCCACCATCGCAAGAGAAGCGGATAGGGTCATCTACACCGTTGCCGGTCCCGAAATCGCCGTCGCGACCACCAAGGCCTATAGCGCTCAGCTCATCGCTGGCTACGCCTTTGCCATCGCCCTTGCCAAAGCTAAGGGCACCATCTCCGAAGAGACGGAGATGGCCTACGTTAAGGAAATCGCCTCCATCCCGGCGAAAATCGAAACCTGCCTAAAGCAGCAAGAGGCCATTCAGCGCTTCGCCAGCAAACGCATCAACGACCGGGATATCTTCTTCGTCGGCCGCGGCATCGATTACTGCATCGGCCTTGAAGGCTCCTTGAAGCTAAAGGAGATCAGCTATATCCATTCCGAAGCCTATGCGGCTGGCGAATTGAAGCATGGCACCATCTCCCTCATTGAGCCCAATACCCTCGTTGTCGGTATATTGACTCAGCCTGAGCTCTACGAGAAAACCATTTCCAATATGGTCGAATGCAAGAGCAGAGGCGGCTATCTATTGGCTGTTTCCACGATGGGAAACGAAGATGCCTGCAAGGTCGCTGACATTGGCTTCTACGTCCCAAGCGTGAACCCCTATTTCATGACTTCTCTCGCCATCATCCCGCTTCAGCTACTTGCCTACTACGTGGCCGTCAGCAAAGGCTTGGATGTCGATAAACCGAGAAACCTCGCGAAATCCGTCACCGTCGAATAAGGGGGAATGCCTCTATAATCGCAATAGATCCCAGAGGTTTTCTTTTGCGGACTCCCATAATGTATTGACGAATTTTAAAAGGATGAAGCAGCAGGCTATTCTCTCTGAGAATATGTGGATAATACCATCATGGGTTTGACGCTTTGATGAAAATAACTTCCTTAGAAGACGCCGCTAGGGAAAATATTGACGGGGGAAGTGAAAAAACGTGGCAAGGGGAATACGCTTCTATGCCTTGACAACAACTATTCTCAAGAATAGAGTTTTCTACGCTGAAAGTAGGATACAATTATGGGTAGGGAAAAGGTCTTTTTGATTTGCACTGAGTGCTTGAGCAGGAACTATACTGTCTCTAAGAGAAAAGACGACCCGCGCCGTATCGAACTCAGCAAATTCTGTTCGCATTGCGGAAAGCACACCCTCCACAAAGAGAGCAAGTAAGAGGAGGCACTACATGACCCCAGTTAAGTACACCAAAGAAGTCATCAAGGAAGGCAAGCGCATTCGCTGGCCTCACCGTGAGCAGCTGATTCCGACCGTCATCGTCGTTATCGTGATCTCGACTTTTGCAGCGCTGTTCCTTTCGCTTGAGGATCTCACCGCTGGATCGCTTATTTCCCAACTAACCCAAGCATTTGGAGGAAAGTAATTCATGGCCAACAATCAATATGGCGAGAAGCAGTGGTATATCGTCACCACTTATTCCATGCACGAAGCCAAAACTGCGGATAATCTCCGCAAACGTATCCAGACGATGGGAATGCAGGATCTTATCCTCCGCGTTCTCGTTGCTGAAGTCGAAGAGGATGTCATCAAAGACGGCACCCCGACCGGCAAGAAGAAGACCGTTAACCTATATCCGGGCTATATCTTCGTCGAAATGATCATGACCGATCAGTCCTGGTACATCGTCCGTAACACTCCGGGCGTCACCGGTATCGCCGGCTCTTCCGGCGGCGGACAGAAGCCGACCCCGGTTACCCGCGAAGAAATCGAACCGGTTTTGAAGAGAATGGGCATGATCGACGAGACCATGTACGATCGTTACAACGTCGGCGATCAGGTCAAGATCATCCACGGTCCGCTCGAGGGAACCGAAGGCAAAATCATCTCCATCGACAAGGCCACTGGCGCTTGCCGTGTTGAGACCGTCTTCTTCGGCCGCACCACTCCGATGGACGTCGATTTCTCCGAGATCGAAAAGCTTTAATCTTTTAGGAAATAGGCTAGGTTGTCTTAGCCTATTTTCGTTTCTATTAGGGGGGAGGAAACATGAATTTAGAGCAGATTATTTTCGCCATCTACGTCGGCGTGCTCATCTTGATGAGCCTACTTGCCTTTGCGATGTACCTCGGCGATAAGAAAAAAGCGGCGCGCGGCGCGCCCCGCACCCCGGAGAAAGCTCTTCTATGCGTCACCGCTTTCGGCGGAGCTCTCGGCGCATTTTTTGGCAGAATCGCCGCGAGGCACAAAACCGATAAGGTTTATTTCTCACTCGTCATCTACCTGAGCCTATTGCTTCACTCCGCCGGTTTCGTATTCTTGCTATATGTCGCCTTCCTAGCCAAGTAAAGGAGAGTTACCATGGCCAAAACCTCATTGCAAAAAAGCCACAGCAAATCCAGCAACCTCGCGCTCACGCTGCTATGCTTGCTCGTCGCGACTTGCTTCGTTTCCCTCTTCTGCGTGCTCGCCTATTTCGAAAAGCTCTCCAGCCCGCTCAACATACTCCTTCCCGTCGCAATCGGAGGCGTTGCGCTAGTGTTGCTTTCATTGCTGTTGCTTTTTCATCGATAAGAGATAACGAAAAAACTCAGGTGTCGCCTGAGTTTTTTCAATTTGGATCAGTCTTCGATATCGGCGCGGATGTTCTCGAACTGCGCGGAGACATTGTCGAAGAAGGATGCGCTCTTGATGGTGCGGAAGTCCTTGCCAAGCATCGCCTTGTAAACGAGGGCAAAGGCCTGGGTGATGTTGAGGAAGACGATCTCGGAGATTCTCATCTGCTCGATTTCCGGATGCTCGACGCAAAGCATGGTGACGTACTCATCGATGGTGACGAGGGCGAGCCTGCCATAGTTGTCGTCGAAGGCGTTGAGGACCTCGGGCTCTTCCGGGGCGACCCAAGCGAGGTAATCCCTGAACGGGGATTTGCCGGCGGCGAAGTCGTCGCCGGAGATATTGAGGCGAAGCTTCGTGGCCATCTCGGAGAGGGCCTTCGGGCTATATTGGCCAAGGAGGTCGGCATAGACCATGCGGGAGATGTCGCTGCCGGCATCTTCCTTGGCGAAGAGATTATCGATGAGGAAGCTGGCAGCCGCCGCGATGACCTTGGCATCGTTTTCCGAGCCGGAGGCCATGTCGGTCCTCAGCCAGGAGCGGTAGGCGTATTCGAAGGAATCGTTTAGCAATTCGTATGCGTTTTGTGCGTGTTTCATAATCGCTCCAATGATACACGATTCCCTTTTATAATGTCTTCGATATGCGTTATTTGATTGTTTCTGATCTCCATGGCTCAGTCTCGGGCATGGGCAAAATCGAACAGCTCGTCGAAGAGGAGAAGCCGGATACCCTGATTCTCCTCGGGGACATCCTCCATGGCGGATATGATGAGGATTCCTATGCCGTTGCCAATAGGCTTAAGTTCCTGCCGTGTGGAAAATTGGCCGTCCGCGGCAACTGCGATTACGCTTATGACTCCGAGCTTTTGGGCATTGAATTGCCGCTTACCCGCACCTTCGAGTACCAAGGCCACACCGTCTATCTGATGCACCGCCCGCCTGTTATTTCCTTCCCGCCATCCAGCATCGTGATGCATGGCCATACCCACTGTAAAAAACTCGAATCCTTTAAGGGGGTGACCTACTTTAATCCGGGATCCATCGCACATCCTCGCGACGATGGCCCTGGCTATGGGCTATTAGAAAATGGGCATCTATTGCTGCGTGACGCCCTAGATTTCTGCCTGATCCGCGACGTAGAGCTCTAAGCCAGGCGACCCCTGGCTTTTTTCGTGTGACGGGCACGTCACAGGCCTGAGGTGAAAGTCCTCGTTGGGTGGCCTTGTAAAGAAACCCAGCATAGCCAATCCCAA
>CADCPN010000056.1 GCA_902803375.1 uncultured Erysipelotrichaceae bacterium
GTCGCTTTGGTTATCGGAACAATCGGCATCTCGGTGACGAGGGCCCAATTCGAGGAATACAAAACCTTCACCCCGGAAAAATGGGCCAGGGCGGCAAAAGACCCAGATTACCGGGGATTACTCGTGAGCTCCTTCTTGGAGCAATATGACGTGAAGGGCTGCGGGCCGGACGAAGTGAGCTCATTGCTCGGCCCCGCCAATCATATCAACGAATTTGTCCTGGAGACTGACACGCCCCAATACGGCGGCATGGAATGGATTTATGACTTAGGGTTCTATAGGGATTACATGGATGCGTCTTTTCTAGAAATAACGTTCTTTTAGACAAATGTCGTCCTCCGCTGTGAAGTCTCCACACAATAATTATCGAAACACGGCTAGAAGCCTGTTTCGCTCGTTCTTCGAAGTCTGATTTTGCCTTCGGAAAAAGGGCCGAATTTTTATAACCAAAATGTAACCAATAAAAATGAAAAACACTCGATGGCATCGATTGAATTAAGGAAACTTGAGCGCGATGCGGGAAGTGATGCGATATTCTTGTCCACGCTGCTTTGCGTTCTAAGCATCCCCTCAAGCCTTGCCTTGGTTCAGCTTGCCATGGCATTGCCAATCTTCTAGCGAAAAATAGAGCAAGCGCATGCCTGCCCTATTTTTGTTTCGCCCTCAAGATTGTTTAGAGAAGGTCCAGTGGGCCGAGCCTCTCACATCGCCTAGCCTTGCGCCGGTGTAATAGCCGCCGGCCTCGTTGAAGGTAAGCGTTCTGCTAAACGGATCCTCGCCTTCTGCTTCAATGATGTCAAAGGTGATGGAAGAGGGATAATCGTAGGCGGAGACGGAGACGGAATAATAGTAGGAAGAGTCGCCATCCTGGGTGAACACGGCAGAGCCATCCGCATTGATGACGATGCTTGCGGAGCTGATATCGGCCTCACCGGTTTCATCGGTATAGCTGAAGGTTCCCGCAAACGGCATATCCAAGCCTGCGGAGAAGGAGAAATAGGAGGTGGTATCGCCATTCATCTTAGCGCCCCAGATCTCAGAGGAGTGCAAATCATCATCGCTGATGTTGTTGATTGCTCTGCCTTTGGTTCCGACTTTGCCAACGGAAATCTTGATCGTTCCGTCATCGTTAGGAGAATAGACGCCTGCAACGTTCTCGATGTTGAGGGTCAAAGAGCGTGGGAAGGAATATTCCACAATGCCGGCAGTACCTTTGCTAGCCCCGTTAACGAAGATCTCTGCTTCTTTCGAGTTCTTCACCTTAACCGTGTAAGCATTGCTATCGTCAGCCTCATCGCTAAGATCCGCGGCATGGGTAAAGGTGCCAACGAAGGGGAAGGTGTAGTCGGAAACGGTATAGACGATGGAGCGCTCGTCGGTCATATCGACCTTATATCCGGCGTCAACCTTGGTCACAGAGACGTCGTCGCCATAGATATTGGTCATCGTAAAGGAAGCAGGGTAATCATCGACGTTGGAAACAGTTAGGTCTTCATACCATTTTCCATCGAGTTTGAAGACCGCAGAGCCATTCTCATTGATGATGAAGGAATAGTCGTAGTCTTCATTGGTTGAGGTGTAGTAAGCGGCAGCGGGGCAGGATTCTTCCTCTTCTGGAGCCGGCGCAAGGCCATCTTTCCACAAGGTGATTTCTTTCTCATCATTATAGGTTCCTTTGATGAAGTAATAGTGGTCCTCGCCCTCTGTGACGATGCCCATGCTGGCGTCATCAAGGTTAGGGCGCCGCAGGGATTCGAATTCCAAGTTTTCCGTATCGCCCTTTTCCCAGGCCGCTCCGCCTTCATGGTGCATCGACATCTTGTCAGAATAGTCGGTGCCATCATAGATGACGTAATTGCCATATCCATCAAGGGTGATGGTCATATCCTCAGAGGTGTAGGTTCCTTCAAAGCCATCGGTCTCGCTGGCAACGTCGACATAGTCGGGCGTTGCGCGGCCGATATAGGAAACTTTCTGCGGACGGTTCATCTGATAGCCGAAGCTCACGCCGAAGGCATCTTTGTACTGAAGCGTGGCTTTATCGATGCCATCAGAGGCAAAGAGATAGCCAAGGTAATGCCATCTTTCTAAGCGCTTGCCTTCAATGTCGCGCCATTCCAGCTTAATGGTATCCGCTTCGTCATAACGATCTTTGACCGGGTCGATGGTTGCGCCTTCTAGTCCCATGGACTCAATGGTGTAATACCAGGTTGCGGTTAGCTCTAGGTCCGCCGTGATCTTTCCGTCTTCGACGATTTGGCCTCCATCGCTCCAGCCGCCGAAAACGGCCCCTGGGCGAGTTGGGATCGGAAGAGTCACATCCGCGCCGTAATCATAGGTTAAGGTTCTCTTGACCTCGCCATTGGCAATTGCATCGCCAGAAAGTCTGTCGGCAAAGACGCCGCCTTTGGCGTTAAGCGTCAAAGTCTCCGTCTCGCCCGCGTGAGGGTCAACAGAGCTTTCCTCGCTGCTAGATTCGACAATGCTTGATTCTTCAACGCTTGAGTCTGGCTCGCTAGAGGCCGATTCACTTCTTTCCTCGTCGCTAGCTTCGCTTACAATGCTGGTAACGGAACTCGACTCTTCCTTTGAAGAAGATAAACTCGAGGCGTCCTCCGTTTTGCTTGAGGTCGTGCTGACGACGACGGGCGAGCCGTTTCCGCACCCCGTGAGCACCAATAGGCCCAAACTAGATAAAACAAAGTATCCCTTCATATTCTTTTTCATAACCTTTTTCCTCCTTCAACATTTGGTTATTGAAGCAAAGTGATATTTGCCTGGATGAAATAGGAGGCATAGCTCCCGTCATCCAATAAGAATCTCTTTTGATAAGAGACTTCGAGCAATAGGCTCGATTTCTGAGTCTCGATGGTAAGAGAAATGCCGTGCACGCTTTCCTTATCAAATCCAAGGAAGCCGTAATAAAGCGAAGATAGGCATTCCTGCTTAGCCACGTATTGGCCATCGCTATTGACCGTGAACTGATCGCGGCTCAGTTTGCTGATATCGACGTTTCTAGAAGCCTCCATAACCAGAAGCTCATAGTCTTTGCCGCCGCGATTAACCCGCTCATAGACATCGCCATCTTTGAAGAAATAGCTGTTGGTAGAGGTGTTCTCGGCTATGACTTCCACTCCGCCATACGTCGAGAAGGTCGCACCGGTTTCGCCGCCGCCAATATAATGGGCGGTTGCATGGTAGAACTGGCGTAATGGAACGCCGCTTAACGAAGATACGATATCGTTGAAATCGGTTCTGATGTAATCCGCCTCATTGAAGTTAGGGATGGTAATGCTCGTGGAGCCAAAAGAAGAGAACGTGACCTCGCCTTCGTAGAATGCCGATCCAGTCTCATGACCGAATTGGCTATAGGAATAGGTCATTTTCTTGATGGAACCATCCGCGTTCACGAATAGGCTTATCGATGTTACGGAAGCGCTATTGGGGTTCACGCCATGGGGAATTAACGATGCTCCAAAGCGGTCCAAGTACTTCTTCCCAAGCAAAAAAGTCAAAACCCCCGTCGTGGAATTCGTGGACTTATAAGTGAAGAACCTCAAATAGGAATCAAGCTGGCTTAAAGGCGTCAATTTGGTATACGTTCCGACTGCTTTCTGGCTGACGTCCTCATATTCGCTGCCAGTGAAATGGCGGCAGGCATAATAGGCATCATCGCCATAATAGGAATAGAAGTCCGCATTGAGCCATCGATAGATGGGTGACTCATTCTCATCGTAATCCGCGATGTAGTTTGCTGAGGCATTGATGTATTCGTATTTGCCCATCCTCTCTTCGTGGTAGATGGTTTCATTAACGTTTGTGCCATCTAGGGCGAGGCTTATGGGGTTGCCGTCTTTGCCAGTTGCGGAATAGCGGTCATCGAGGGAGTAATTATCCACATCGATAGACTCTTTCGCCACGGTTAATCTTTCATCGAGAACGATATCCTCATCAGGGTCGGTAGGAACCTCTATCTTGGTGGAGCCGATATCACTGAAAGAGCCAGAAGCCGAAACCACATAGTCATGGCTGACGCCTTCTTTGTCCACATAGGTATAGGAATAGCCGTAATCGACGTGGGCAACATTCCCTAAATCGTCAAGGAAAATGGAGATGGAGTCGTAATGATAATTCCAAGACTCGCCGGTTGCTTCGGAGACGTAGTTGCCGATGATATCGTGGCCAAACGTCTTAACCGCGATATCGAGATAGCTTTCTTCGCTTGGATTGTAGCGGCCAGGCTTACCTTCTTCTGGGATATAGGAGCCATTCTCGGCTTTCTTAAAAATCTTCAGCCCATAGCCATGGCAAGAAGAAAGATAGGAGAGTCTTCCTCCCCAGTCTGGAGAAGAAACATCCATGTCATAGCTGCCGTAATCAACGCCATCATCTTTATAGGTCAGCGTCGTGTTGTAATAGGTTTTGGTATAGCCAGAAGAGGAAGTATACGATTCCTTGACGACGGGGTAGATGTAATCATCGACCAGATGGCCATAGTATTGGGAATAGCCATAGGTACGGAGGGAATCCTCATCCACCTCCTCGATGTAATCCCGTTGCACCAAGTTGCCTTGATCGTCGGTGACGGACATCCTTTCCTTATAGGTGTAGTTGTTCTTATTGGAATTAACCGCCTTTTCCAAAGCAGGTTCTTCCTTTAGCAAGTCCTCAGGATAAACCGGCAGGATCGGCAAAGAGGTGTCGCTGACGCCGATGTTAGAAAAGCATCCGATGCATTCTGCGTCGAAAGAGGAAGTCATCCCTTTGCCAGCTCGGGGAGAGAAATGCAAAGCGTAGCAATACTCATCGATGACGCCGTTTTTCACGGTCAGGTAGAACGAGGAGAAGACCTGATGGAAATAGTCGAAGGAGCCGTAATAGCTTAGCGTCATCTTCGAGGCGATTTCCGTGTCGTTGTACTTCTCGTAATCAAGCTCATACCGATCCTTGTTTCGGTCATAGACGAAATAATCCGCCCGAACGTGATCGATCAGCTGGTCTTGGAAATTGAAGTTGCTATTAAAAAGGCTAGATTGCCGCCATTCATCTTCTTCCGCATGGCTGCGGCAGGCGACCTTGCCCGCTTCATCCTTGTAATAGCAAGTAGCGGAGGCATTTGCGAAATCCTTCTTCTTTTCTAGAAGCTCTTCTTTGCTTCCATTAACCAAGGAATACCTTTCCACATAGTAATATGGCTTGCTGGAATCGCAGCGAAGGGTGGTATCGTTCCAATGAGTGTTACCGTTATCTTCTTTGTCCGAGGTGATTTCGTGGTAGGTGTAATTCTTTTTCGTCCTTTCGATTGCTTCTGCTAGCTTTGCGGCATGATCAACGCCATCATCGCTAAAGGAGGAAGATTCGGTAGCCGAAGATGACTCACTCTCTAAGGAAGAGGAAAGGCTATTAATAGCAGAGCCTGAACCGCAGGAAGCAAGAATCAAAGCGGAAGCCAACACCAATGGCGATAAGCGAATAAACCTTTCCATAATAATTACCCTCCCAGCAAAATAAGGAAACTATATTCAAACCAGCATTGTAAACCCGATTCCATTTGTCGCAACAACAACTTTTCTTTTTCCGAACAAAAGTGTCTTTTGCTAGAAAAGCAGAATCATCTCATTAACGATTTTTATAGAAACCATGTGCCAAAAACACAAAAGGTTTTCGTTTTGAACGTCTATGCATAATAAAACCCTCACCTCCCCGAGGAAAATGGCAAAAAGGGAAGCGAGGGGCACACAGGAGGCTATCTAAAGGTATTAGAGGTCAAGCACCGCGAAGGAAGCGACGTAGACGTCGACCTTCTCAGAAGCGGTGAAGGTGTAGACACCAGCAGCATCGAAGGCGACGCTGGCGGCGTAAATCTTCTTCTTGACTTCGCTGGATTCAAGAGCCTTGAGGTTGGTGCCTTCGATTTCGGCGCCTTCGGCATTGGTGACGACGAAGTCAGAGGTCGGGGCGGTTCCATCCTCGCCCTTGGCGGCTCTAGCGGAGATAAGCATGCTCATGGTTCCCGCGCCGGTGGCGTTGAACTTCATGGTCTTTCCTGCGCCGACTTCATAGACGGAGTAATGCGGGGTCTTAACGCCGGCGGCATCGGTGTATTCGATCTTGCCATAGGACTTGCCGACAACACCCTTGGAGAAGGTGTAGTTGCCGATGGTCTTATCGGCAGCGAAGCCCTTGTCGGAGCTTGGGATGGCGTAGAGGGCGTTAAAGTCATCGGCGGACTTCATGTTTTCCGCAATCGGGGCGACATCCTTCTCACCCAAAGTTTCGTTGTAATAGATATTGATGATGTTGACGGAAGCGGCGGCGTTGAAGGCGATGTAGTACTTGCCAGCGGAGGGGAGGACATAGGTGTCGGTTCTCCAGGCGGCGTTACCTGCATCATCGAGCTTGAAGACAGCTAGGCCAAGGTACCTGCCGATAGATCCATCTTCAGCAGCCTGGATGAGGTAGCCAGCACGAGTGGCTTCCTTAGAGCCGGCCTTCCACTTTAGGCGGATCTTGCCAGCTTTTGCTGCAGTGAAGGTAATGGTCTTTTTGTTCTTGGAAGAGGTGATTTCAGAGTTGCCGCCAACCTTGAAGGAGGTGCCGTCAACTTTAGAATCTTTGTGATAGGAAGAGGTGAAGAAGCCATCGGAGAATTCTCCGCCCGTCTCTTTCTGGACCATCTTGGTGCCGTCAAATTCGACATCTGGGATCTTCTCTAGGGAGAGGGTGGCTTTGACTTCGCCTTCTGCCGGCATAACAAAGTTCCAGACGTTGGCCTCGGTGCCAGGGGCGGTTTCGACGGTGGCCGGGGTTTCGCCGATGGTCTTGACGGCGAACTTGTTGACGCGGAAGGTTGCGCCTTCGGCGATGGTTAGCTTAACGGTGACGTTGGCGCCGGCTTCGGCTTTGGTGACTTCCTTCTCTCCGACAAAGATCTTGAGGGTGAACTTGGCGGTTTCATCTTCGGAAAGCTCTTCGTCGACGGAGACGATAATGGTGTTGATCTTCTCGCCCTTCTCTTCCTCGAGTGAGGATTCTTCCACAGAAGATTCCTTAACGGGTTCAGAGGACTCTTTGGCCGGTTCAGAGGACTCAGCTGGGGAGCTGGTCGGGGTGACGCTGGAAGTGCCAGGCTCAGAGGAGGCAACACTGGACCCAGAGTTTTTCTGCGGAGCGCCGCAAGCGGCTAGGAGCATGGAGGCGCTTAGCATGAATAGCGGAATGAATCTGGTTTTCATTTTCTCTCCTTCCCTTCCCTAAAGTGAAAGGGCTTACATTTCCGACATTATGTAATATTTTTTTGTTGTATGCAACAGCCAATTAACGATTTTTGTATTCGGGCAACAAAGACAAAATAATATGTTTTTATTCGCGCGAGAATGGGGTTACAATGGCGTTGTATACAAAAATTTTGTAAGGACGTAACACATGAAAAGACAAACCGTATTTCTTTTCGCTGCCCCGTTCCTGTTCTCGCTCTTTGCCTGTGGCGATGTGAGCCCGGAGCAAAGCAGCACCGAGCCAGAAAAAAGCGGGCCTCATTCTTCTGAAGAGGCCTTCTCTAGCGAAGAAAGCAGCATCGTTATAAGCTCTCTCGAAGAAGGAAAAGACCTTTATGTCTCCCCCACCGCCGACGATGATGGCGACGGAAGCAAAGAGAAGCCATACAAGTTCATGGCAGGCGTCAAAAAGCTACTGCCAGGACACACCCTTTGGCTACTTGGCGGAACCTATCAGTTCAATACCACTCAGTTGATCACCGCTTCTAAGACTGCTCCGGAAATCACCGATTTCCATGTCGCAAAGAGCGAAATGCAACGCCGCGTCATCACCCCGGTTATTGAAAACGGCGTCGAAGCGACGGTCAAATTTGACTTCTCCGCCATGGATTTCAACTCCTCTAACCGCGGCGTCAGCCTTTCCTCGGACTATTGGACTCTTAGAAACATCGAATTGTTCGGGGCCGGCGATAACGGCGTCTATATCGGCGGCAACCACAACATCGTCGAAAACATCGACGTCCACGATTGCCAGGACTCCGGCGTACAGGTCGGCCGTAAATCCTCTAGTGATAACAGCATCGAGACTTGGCCAAGCTACAACCTCATCAAGAACTGCACCAGCCACGATAACCACGACGTCACCGGCGAAGACTCTGACGGATTCGCCTGCAAATTGACCACAGGCGTAGGCAATGTCTTCGATGGCTGCATCGCCTATAACAACGTCGATGACGGCTGGGACCTCTACGCCAAAGGCGAGACCGGCCCGATCGGTCCTGTCACCATCAAGAACTGCATCGCCTTCAACAATGGCGTCACCTCTTATGGCGTTGGCACCGCCAATAGCGATGGCAACGGCTTCAAGCTCGGCGGCGAATCCATCGCCGTCAGCCACATCGTCGAAAATTGCATCGCCTTCAATAACCTAGCGACCGGCTTCACCGATAACTCCAATCCTGGCACCATCGTCATCTCCAACTGCACCTCTTATAACAACGGCACCCGCGACCTCGATGCCAATAACTTCGACATGTGCCGCAACGCCGATACCAGCGCCAACGTTTATAAGAACCTTCTCTCCATCTGCGACGGAGACCGCATCTCCCCGATCGACGGCACCAAGGCCAAGGCTAACTCCAGAGACCAGTTCAAAGGGGCGGCCGACCACTGCATCTTCTATTCCGGCTTGTCCATGCTAAAGATCGGCGACATCCAGGAAGTCGACTACACCAAATCCAATATGCGCGGCACCATCTATGCCGAACCGGAAGGAAAATCTCCTTTCGTGAGCACACTCACCCCGCAGGTCCAGCCTATTGGCGGCGTGGATTCTGGATCCCACCCCAATCTTCACAAGGAGCTCCGCAACGCGGATGGCTCCATCAAACTCGGCGATTTCCTCAAAGTGAATCCCGATTCCGAATTCGCTAAATTAGGCGAGTACGGCCGTCCTCTTGGCGCCAATCTCACCGGGGAGGCAAAGCAATGAAACGCAAAAACGCGCTATTCGCACTATCCTCTCTTCTCCTTCTTGGCGGCGTCGTTGCCTCCAGCGTCTCCTTTAGCCCCGTCTATGCCGCCTCTAATAGCGAGCAAGATGAGGAATTCCGCTCCCGCTGCCAATCCGCAGTCGATGCCTTGAACCTTGGCTTCGATACCGAAAAAGTCGTCGCTGACTTCATCGTTGAGGCGACTGGCTTCTATGGCGCGAAATTCACCTGGACCTCGAGCAATGAGTCCATCCTTTCCGTTGAGCAGATTCTTAACGAGAATGGCAAAGCCTTGCGCAACCGCGTCCACGTCTTTCGCCCTGAAGTTGATACCAAAGTCACCCTCACCGTTAAGGCGGCCATCGCCAACCACGAGAACGCCTATGCGACCAGAACCTTCTTACTCACCGTTTTGAAGGCCGTTGCCATCCCCGAAGATTCTCTTCCCTTAGAGATCAATGAGGATTTCTCCGACTATGACGCCGGGCTAGATCTAGGCGACTACTATTCCTATACCCAGAGCGGTGGCGAAGGATTCCTTTCCACCATCGTCGACTCTAGCGACGAAAACCTCTCTAACGTCAACGACATGCCGTCGAAGCACGTTTTGAAAGTCCGCTCCTCCGTCGCTTCTAGCGATACCCGCTATACTCGCAAAGCCAATGTCTCCGTCGCCCTCGCCCCAAAGGGCGCCTACCTCGAAGGCGATTATCTCTACACGGGAAAGACCAATGGCGTCGGCATCGAATTGCTTAACTCCAGTAACGAGATCGTCAGCGGCATCAATCTCTCCAGCTCCGGGTTCAAGCAGTATGCTTCTGGCGTCTACACCGATTTGCAGGAAGAGGCGCCGAAAGAGGGCGTATGGCTCCATTTCAAGTTCCTTGTCCGCCCGAAGTCGGGCTATAACGTTTTGCAGGTCTTTGACCGCGCCTGCGGCAGTTATGTCACCTATGGCACTAAGCTAGGCACCTTCATCAAGACCAGCAACGCAGGCCTCTCTTCTGGCAAGAAAGGCGACGTTACCTCCTTTCGCCTTGTCTCCAGCAAAGGCTCCGCATTCGGCTATAGCTATCTAGCCAACCTTAAACTCAGCCTAACCGGCAGCGAGGCCCCGAAGAACTATAACCGCAGCAACGGCATCGGCTTCATCGATAACTATGAGCCCGAGATCTTCGCCGAGAAATCCGGTCTAGAGTCTCTCTCATCCGTCGATCCGAAGACTTTCGCCGTCCATAACCGTTTTGACGAAAGCAAGGTCTATGCCGTCAATTCTGACTACACCGTTTCCACCTCCTCTAGGATGGTCAGCGAAACCCAAATCGAATACACCCATGAGTTCGTTTTGAAGGAAACAGGCGAAAAGCAGTCCATCCAGCAGAACGTCTTCATCTACGAAGAAGGCGACAAGCCTTCCTTCTCCGCGATGAAGTTTGGCTCTCTCCGCAAAGACGGAACCGACAAGACTAGCGGCACCATTACCTTCAGCGGTCTCGTCTCACGTCCTGGCGCGACCTTCCATTATATGCTCCTGAAGAAGGGCTCCGCCGCCCCGACCATAGAGCAAGTCATCGCCGGCGATAAAGTCTCTGGCTTTGCCGATGCTGGCAGCGCCACCCTCTATAGCAGATCCTTCTCCATCTCCTCTAACCTCGTTTCGATGTCCAATAACTACGATGGCTATGCCGTCCTCTATAGCGAGAAGGGCAATAGCGATCTAGTGAGCGAGCAGAATATCTCCACCGTTATCAACATCAACACCGTCGATGACTTCTATGCGATGGCGACCGACGTCAACACCGCCTACGATACCTTCCGCCTCACCAACGACCTCGATTTCTCCTCCTTCTATTGGAACCTAAAAAACGATGCCTTTGAGTTCCATGGCAAGTTCGATGGCGAAGGCCATACCATCTCTAACCTCGCTATCGCTTCCGCTACCGCGGCCAGAGTCGGCATCTTCTCCTATTGCTATGGCGACTTCGGCAACGTCACCTTCGAAAACGCCAAGATCTTCGGCTCTGGCAACGCCGGCATCATCGCCGGCAACCTCTATGGCGGCACCTATAGCGACATTCATGTCCTTGGTGGCGAAGTCTCCGTTGAGCCGACCTTCACGGGTGCCGGCGAAGGCTACTTCGGCGCCATCGGCGGCAGATCGCGCGGCGAAGGCAAAGTCGGCACCTACAGCAACATCGAGATCGATGACTTCAAGATCGAGTGCCCGAAGTACTGCGGCCTATTAACCGGCGGCTTCGAATCCGGCGTCATCTCTAAGCTCGACACCATCTACGCTAGCGGCACCATCGACACCGACGGCGCGGCCGTAGGCCTAATCGGACGCAACCGCGGCGACACCACCGTCAATAACGCCATCGTCAATCTCCACATCAAGGATGCGAAAAAGGAAGTCGGCACCATCGCCGGCCACAACAAAGAAGGCGGCAAGCTTGCCGTGAACAACGCCATTCTTGACCTCAAGATCGACATGATCACCCAGCCGGGCTACTTCGGCTCCTTCATCGGCTCCTTCGATGCCGCCTCTAGCTCCTATACCGCAAATAACGTCTCCTACATCAAAGAAGACTATAGCCACATCAGCGAATCCATCACCCAGGACGTTAAGTCTATCGATGCGGGCGATGCCATCTACAAGCCTTCCACCAAGGAGGCTTGGGAGCAGAAGACCTTCCTCCGCGACTTCGATGTTTCTACCTCCTTTGCCTATGACGAAGAGGAAAATAAGCCTTACATGCGCTTAAGAAACGAGTCCGAGATCAAGTTCGTCGCTTTCGATTACCTCGCCTATACCGAGAATCTTAGCGAGACCGATCCCTCCAAGAACCATTACCTCCTCATCAAGGCGGGCAATGTCTATAGCTATCTCTCTTCTTCCGAAAAAGCCAAGGTAGCCCAAGCCAAGGCAAAATACGATGCTTGCCTTGCCGCCTATAACGAATACGCAAAGAAGGCCGGCGAACTCGCCGATGGCCTCAACCTAGGAGAATAGCAACCATGAAAAGCAAATATATTCTTCTAACCTTTAGCTCCCTTCTTCTAGCTTCCTGTGGCGGTAATTCCCCTGTGGCCTCTAGCGTTCTAGAAAGCAAGCAGTCGGAGTCCTCTCTCCTCTCTAGCGGACTAGACGAGAGTAGCGACTACATCGCCGTCTTCGAATCCTCCAACGCTTCCTTCTACCGCATCTCCTCCACCTATACCATCAAATCCGGCGCCAGCGTCGTGGCTAATGGCGAAAGCGCCAAGCAGGTCTATGTCGGCGCCGACGCCGAAGGGTTCGACACCAAGATCGAATGGCTCAGGGGTTCCAAAACCACCCCGGCGGGACTTGAGGATAACGACGTCTACGTCACCACAAGATACTCCATCTACCATTCCGTCTCAGAGACCTATACCCTCCAGGAAAATGGAGCCTATAAGGTCACCGCGGAAGAGCATCCTAACATCGTCCCCTACGCCTGCCCCTTCCTTTTCTCCAAGGGCGAAGGCATCAAGAACACCCTCAACCGCTTCGAGATGAACGTCTCCGGCAGGGTTAGCGATGCCAACGTCTCTTCCTTCCTAGGAAACGCGATCTCTAGCAAAGAAGGCATCAAGGACCTCTCCTTCACGATCACCTTCTCCGCGAAGGAAGCCTATCTAAAGTCCCTAAGCCTCTTTTTCAATAAGGATGGCTTTGCGGTCTCGCAGACCTATCGCTTCAGCTCCACAAACTCTCCGCTTTCTTTGCCCAAGGCCTAAAGCAAAGATGGAGCTAGCCCCTTAATGGGGCTTTTTGAATGCTTAAGCATATGGATTTCCTTAATCCCTGTTTATAATTAGGCGATGCTATACAGATTAACGATCAACAACCTCGCGATCATCGAGAACATCGACGTCTCCTTCAAGGAGGGCTTTACCGTCCTTACCGGCGGCACCGGCGCCGGCAAAAGCCTTATCATCGATTCATTGTCTTTGCTTTTAGGCGAGAGAGCCTCCAGCGAGCTTATCCGCAGCGGCGAAGATAAGGCGACGATCCGCGGCTACTTCCGCTTACACTCTCCTCGCCTTGAGGCCATTTTGTCTAGCCTTGGCGTTGAAAGTAACGACGGAGAGATCCTCATCGAAAGAGTCATCTCCAAGACCAAAAGCCAGGTGAAGGTGAATGGGGTTGGCATCTCTTTATCTGACCTAAACAAAATCTCTAAGTATCTCGCAGACATCCATAACCAGTTCGACTTTGAGAAGATCCTCAACCCCGAGAACTACCTTGAGATCATCGATGGCTTCTCCTATGAGCTGACCAATAACTACAAAAACGAATACACCTCTTTGTTAAATGCCTATAAAGCAAGGAAAGGGGAATATAACGACTTGCTCGCTAAGAAGGCCAAATTAGAGGAATCCCGCGACTTCTATGAGTTCCAATATAACGAGCTAAAAGCAGCAGGCCTATCCGAAGGGGAAGAAGAATCCATCCAGGAAGAGATCTCCTCCATCAAGAACGCGGATAAGATCTATGACCTCTCTCAGCAAGCCAATGAGCTCATCCACGAAGACTTTCTCGATAAGCTTTACGAAGTGAATAAGCTTTTGGAAAAACTGTCCTCCTACCAATCCCAATATTCCGAGATCCACGATAGGCTCGATGAGAGGTATTACGAGATCGAGGATGCCTTCAATACCCTAAAGAACGAGTTCTCCTCCTTCGACTATGACCCTTCAAAGCTAGACGAGCTTGAGCAAAGGGATTCTGACCTTGCTGAGCTAAAGCGTAAGTATAAGAAATCGATACCTGAGCTAATCGCCTACTGCGATGAGCTCTCGAGCATGATCGGCGATAATTCCAACTTCGACGAGGAGATCGCGAATAAGAAAGATGAGATGGAAGAGGCCTTCAAGGCGGCTTTTGCAAAAGGCAAAGAGCTTACCACTCTCCGCAAGAAGTTAGCCCTAGGCATTGAGAAAGAGCTCAAGCGCTCCCTCTCCGATTTATTGCTCAAGGCGGACTTCCAAATCCATTTTGCCGAAGTGAAAGAATCCGATGGCGACGCCGCCTTAAAGGATAACGGCTTAGATGAGGTTGATTTCCTTATCGAGACCAACGTTGGCGAAGGGCTGAAGAGCCTAAGCAAGATCATCTCTGGCGGCGAGGCGAGCCGCATCATGCTGGCCTTCAAAGCTATCTTCATCAAAGCCAACAAGGTCTCCACGGTCATCTTTGATGAAATCGATACGGGCATCTCTGGCGAAGCGGCAGAGGCCGTGGCGAAGAAGATCCATGAGATCTCCTTATCCAGCCAGGTCCTAGCTATCACCCATATGCCGCAGGTCGCCTCACTTTCCGATCATAGCATCCTCATCGCCAAAGAGGTGAAAGACGGCAGAACCTATGCCCACGCCAAAGAGCTTAGCCTCGAAGAGAAGATCAACGAGGTCGCTCACCTTATCTCTGGCGGCAAGGTCACGCCTGCCCAGCTAGAGTACGCGAAGGAAATGTGCCTTTCTTCTAGAGAATAGCTAGATAAGGAAAAAGCGAATTAGTGGGGAAACGTAGTTAGCTTTTCATTTCGCCTCGATGGAGAAGATATCCTCGATTTGGATTACTTTCTTATCGGCGAATATCAGCTGCTTGCCGACTTCGTCGATGCGGCGGAGGTTGCCTTGATAATCCACGTAGTGCCCGCCTTCTTTCTTGCCATCTTCCTCAAAATAGGTGAGGGCTACCAAAGGCAAGTCTTTTATTCTGGCGTTAAGTTCATTGAGGGTGGCGCTGATCTCAAGGAGAGAATCCTCGCTTAGAGTAACGCGGGTATCGGTCTCCCTCGCCATCTCTTTGATAAGTTCGGAATATCCCGTTAGCGCGGCAAAAGGAGAAAACTGGGCAGCCCGTTCTATGTTATCCATCCTCTTCCGGTAAGGGGAGACGTGATGGGGGAGATTTATGATGTCGTCGTATCTGCCCATTATGCCTTATGGCCTCCTACCTGGAGATTCCTATCGATGGTCTTGGCCCCTTCTTCTAGGTTCATGCCCTTTAAGACGGAGTTTTTGCCATACATCCCCTGGATCTTGAGGATGGTCTTCTGAAGTTTGTTCTCTTCGATGAGTTCTTCTTTTTTCTTAGAAGGCTCCGTTTTTGCTTCCAAGGCGACTTCCTCGAATAGGCTTAATTGCTCCGCTTCGCTGGAAGAGGGCTCAGCAAAGGTCTCCGGCATCACCCTGACCGCGACGACGTATACGCGCTTAACATGCAGTTTCGGGTTCATGATGCGGTCATAGAGCTCGCCGATCTTCTTCACGAAGATCTCGCTGGAGGAGGTATATCTGCCAAGTTTAATGGACCCATGCGTGCCTTTTGGCATCAGCCGGCCATAATAGTCTTCCTTTACTTCGCCAGAGAAGCCATTTAGGTCTTCCTTATCATGTCCGATGGCTAAGGATAGCTCATCGGTGGACAAGCCCTTTCTGACGAGGTCTAGAGCCAATAGATCGGCCATCTCCTTCACGATGAGCCTTCCTTTTTCATAGTCATAGGCACAAGAAAGGACTTGGCCGGTGGAGATGGAGTTAGCGGAAGGCTTGTAGGCTTTGATGTCTTTGATGGTCGTTGGCTCATAGCCCCAGGCATGATCGATGATGAGTTCTGCGTTGACGCCGAACTCCTTATAGAGCACGTCTTCATTCTTGATTGAGAACCTGGCGATATCCCCTTGAGTATATAGGCCATGTTTCTCTAAGCGTTCCCTGATGCCCTCGCCGATACGCCAAAAATCTTTTAGCGGCTCATGCTCCCAGAGCAATTTGCGGTAAGACATCTCATCGAGTTCGGCGATGCGCACCCCGTCTTTGTCCGCGGGCATATGCTTAGCGACGATATCCATTGCGACCTTCGCTAGATATAGGTTGCTGCCGATGCCAGCGGTAGCCGTGATGCCGGTTGCCTTTAAGACATCCTGGATCATGCGCATGGCTAGGTCATGGGCCGAGCAATGATAGGCAAAAAGGTAATCGGTGACGTCCATGAAGACCTCATCGATGGAATAGACGTGGATATCGGAAGAAGAGATATAGGAAAGATAGATCTTATAGATCTCAGCGCTGCGCTGCATGTAATGCTTCATCTGGGGAGTCGCGATGATGTAATCAAGTCCTAAGGCAGGGTTTGCCTTAAGCTCGATATCCGAGCTCGATTTGCCCTTGAAGCGATGATGAGGGGCTTTGCTTAGGCGTTCGGCATTGATGCGCTTTACAGCCTGCACGACTTCGAATAGGCGAGCTCTGCCCCCGATGCCATATTGCTTTAAGGCAGGGGCGACGGCAAGGCAGATGGTCTTCTCGGTCCTAGAGGCATCGGCGACCACAAGGTTGGTGGTCAAAGGATCCAATCCGCGCTCGACGCATTCGACGGAGGCGTAAAAGGACTTCAAATCGATGGCGATATAGGTTCGTTCCATGTCACTCCTCCTTCGCTAAGGGATTTTACCATCTAGGTCGCCTCCTTTGTGGGCAAAGGGATGGAAAACTTTCCACAAAGAAGAAAAGAAAAGACAAATATCATTTATTTCTTTCATTTGGTTTCCTTATTATTGCAAGAAATAAATTCGATGTTATCTAATGTTTAAAAAGAAAGCGTTTTCAAGAAAACCTTTTGAAAACGGTTTCATGGTTTCCTTCCTTCGCCTTGCCATATATTTATGTCGCTTAAAAAGAAGCGCGCAGAAAAAACAGGAGGAAAAACATATGCCATTCTTCAAGAAGAAAAACAAAGACGGAAACAAGTACAAAGCCAAGAAGTCCAGCAAGGAAACCTCTAGTTTTGCCGGCTTCGCTTCCTTCAACGATTACGCTATCTGCAACTCCATCTTCCTCGGCTAGTTCGCTTAGGTAGATACCTCTTCGCCAGGCGCTCGCCTGGCTTTTTTCTTTGAAAAAATCCCAACAGGCATTTTGCCCATTGGGAATTGATAAAGGCAGCTTTCCGCACAAAGAGCCTATTTGCTCTTTTTAGCGACTTTCTTCTCCACAAAGCGGACAAGGTCACCCATGGTGACGAGCTTGGCGATCTGACGCTCAGAGATCTCGATGCCATACTGGGCCTCGATCTTAGAGATGACGAGGATGTAACCCATCGAGTCAATGTTCGATTCAGAGTTGACCGTGGACTCCATGGTTAGGCTTTCCGGGTTGGCAAGGGAGGGAACATAGTCGCGAATCATCGCGACGGTGAAATCAAATATTTCCTTTTCCAATGCGTTCATTTCTTCAGCCATAACAGTACTCCTAGGATGTTGTTTCTTTATTTTCCCACTTTTTCGCGGTGAAGGGGCAAAAAAGATAATAGAGCATTTTCAAATTATTGTTTCTTAAATTCGTCAACTATCGCCTGAGTTTTCGATGGCTTTCCACAAATAATATGAAAAAATCATCTTTTTGCTACATATTGTAGTACAATGTCCACAAAAGAAAGGAGTTTCAATGAAGTTTACCGTAAGAAAAGCTGTCGAAGGTGACATCCAGGGCATCTGCTTCATCTTGAAGCAGGCTTTGGAATGCCATCATGCTTTGCTTCCGGATATCTTCTCCGACTCCGACATCCGCTACTCTCCAGACGAACTCGATGAAATGCTGGACGACTCCGGTGCCCCAATATTCGTGGCGGTAAACGAAAACCATGAAGTCGTCGGCTATGCCATCTGCTTCGTCGACAATACCCGCGGCCATCACTTGAAACCGCTTCAGCTATTCTACATCGATGGGCTCTGCGTCAGGGAAGACTCCCGCAGGCAAGGGATCAGCTCCGCGCTGCTTGCCCATTGCAAGAACTATGCTCAACGCATCAAATGCGATCACCTCATCATAAAGGTCTATGATGCCAATGCAGCGGCGAAGGCATTCTACGAAACTAACGGGATGAAGGTGTTCCGCCAAGCCTACACATACGACTTAACCAAAGAAAGAGAAGCGGCATGACCGCTTTTTTCGTTTCTATGCATTTATGCCAAATAGAGGTCAAGGAAGGCCTGAAGAGCTCCTTTCCGTCGATTTAGGTCATCGTAAGAATCCATGCCCGTAACCTTATTGCCATCAAAGTTTTTATAGAGCTTCCTGATATAGGAGACAAGCTCATCCTTGTTTTCCTTTTTGCTTAAGAAGGCGCCGGTTAAGACGATGCGGTCTAAGCCGAGGAGGCAATCCGCGTCTAAGACGGACAAAGCTAGGGTAGAGAAGACCCGCTCGGACTTTTCCTTATCTAGTTGGAGAAGCTCCGCCCCTTCTTCCTCTTCGGTCTCTTTATGGAACAAAGCCTCAAAGCTGATGGTCTCTTCCAAGGTCTTGCCGCCCGCAAGATAGGAATGGCCGATCTCGGAGCTGCGGGAGCCTTCTTTGCGTAGGCTCTTTCCTCCGATGAAGATGGCTGAGCCTAAGCCTGGGCCGTACTTGATAAGGAGGAAGTTCCTCTCTTCCTGATGGTAGAGGTGGTAGACGTTGCCCAGTGCTTCCACGTTATTCACAAAGTGAGTCGGAATCTGCTTACGTTCTAGCCTCTTTTTCAAAACGTCGAAGTCAGGGCGGCCGGCAAGGAATCTCTCCTCATCGGAATATCCTCTCATCGTGAAGGCGACCTCCAATAGCTTCCTAGTGGAGGAGATGCCCTCGATATAGCTGCGCAGCCCTTCTAGATCTAAGAAGCGGTTCTCTTCCACGAGGGAGCCTGCGAAATCCAGCAAGCACGTGTAGCAATTATGCTTGCGGATATCAACGCCAAGGAAATAGCCGTATTCGGGATTGAGGCGAAGGGGCTCTTGGTTGCGGCCGGCTCTGCCGGTTGAGATCTTCTCGCCCAAAAGCAAGATCTTCTCATCAAGAAGTGGCTTCACCGATTGGGTGAGGCCAGGCTTAGAGACACCTAAAGAATCCGCCAGGGTTGCCCTAGAGGTCTCGCCTTGCATGAATAGCAGGGTGACAAGTCGTTTCTGAGTAGCGTTGAGTTCCATATAGATACTTCTTTATAGTAGCAGGCTGATGCCCGAGATAAACAATAGGACGTAGGTTATCTTCATAAAAACTGGAAGCGGTGTCTTTTCCGCGATTTTCTTTCCGATGAAGTAGCTTAGGAAAGAGATGGCGATGGCAAGCAGGGCCAAGATAGAGACATACGGGGTGAATAGCCCTTGCCCAAGCTGAGTTCCAAACAGGATGGAATTAAGAACGATCCACATCAGCGAGAGGTTGGCTCGAAACTCATCTTTATCCTTGAACCTCTTCATCGCATAGATGACGACGAGAGGCCCGCCAGAGACGTAGAGGGAATGAAGAACCCCTCCTAGGAAGAGGCAGAGGTAGAGCAGCCATGAGGGTATGGCTTTTCCCTTTAGGTCCATCGCGAAGTAGATGACCGCGATGAAGCTGACGGAGAGGCCATATAGCTTCAATAGCAGCTCCTTGTCTAAGGGTAGTCTTTCCACCCCATAGCCCGCGGCGAAGCCTAACCCGACGCAAAATAGCATCACCAAGAAGGTTTTATAGCGGATACTGCGCCTATCCTTTATCGCGATATAGACGCAGATAAGGGCGGCGGCGAGATTAAGGACGGGCTTAGCGACATCTTCGCCCACTAGCCGCAGGCTTGGGGGCATCGCAAGGACGGTGCCGGCAAAGCCCGTGATGGCCTGGATGATGTCGCTTAGGAAGATGAGCAAAAGAAAGAAGAAGGCTTGGATGGTCATTTAACTTCTAGGTTAACGCCGGTGATGCCGACATAGGCGCCTAACTCCGCCTGTTTGGATTCCCTATGGGCAAATAGCCACTTGTTCTCCTTCCAAAGCTTCGGGTCGGCTGGCTTAACCGTTAAGTCGCGGTTGGTCCCAGCAAAGAGGTAGATGCCGCAGCGGAACGGTTCGCCTTTCGCCATGCAGGGAGAGAAATGAAGGACATAGGGGCGGAGGACGACGGCTTGCCCTTTCTTCACGTAGAAGGCCTTGACCTTGCTGCTATCCAGTTTGCCATCCTCAATATCAGAAGGAAGGGCAAGAAGAAGGATGAGGTCGGTCGCGGCCAGGTCAACTTCCGGGCAGGCATGGTACTCCAAGCAATTGAGTTTGGTGTTATGGCCATTGCAGTAGCCGGCCTCCATCTGCCCGAGCCCAAACACCTCCTCTTGAAGGCGCTTGGCATCGGGGCAACTCTTCATATCGATATCATCCCTAACGTAGATGTTGCCTTCCTGCGGCATCTTCGCCTTGGTGGAAAGGTAATTCACCGCGCAGGGGAATTCTTCGTTTAGCAGATACCCATAGGGCTCAAATTCCGAAGTAGTCACGCTTAACATCGATGACCTCCCAGCCCATGATACGGGCAAGGCGCTTCATGGCCTTCTCGTATTGGACGTAGCCCATGATCACGTGGTGGGCCACGCCGGTATAGACGACCGTGTCGATGACTTTCTCGATGTGGTCGTTAAAGATCACTTTGGCATAGGTGCCAGAAAGAAGCTTCTCCATGGGGACGGCGGTGCCTTCCTCATAGAAGATGCGGGTTTTGCCTCTAGCAGTATCGAGTCGGAAGATGCTCATCGGGCCATCGCGGAGGACGAAGTCGGCGGTGACGCCTTTGCCGCCGGCGAAATAGGTCTCGAGGCTCCGATTGCACTTATGGTCCCAAAGGTTGCAGGGAGCGACGCCATCGTGCCAAAGAAGGGCATAGTTCTCCTTGTAATTGACCTGGGAGAGGTCTGCCATGAAGGGAGTCGCCTCGCCTGCGGCTTTGACGGCAAGCATCGAGATGGCGGCTTCGACGTCTCCTTCGCAGGCGAGCAAGATGCCGCGGCTTTGCAGCACGCTCATCATCGCGCAGGGAGAGACGCCATAGGCTTTGGCAAACTCCGGCCAGCAGCGGATGGCGAGTACGTCCATCTGCTCTTCCCTTTCAAAATCATCGGCCAAAACGATGAGCTTAGCGACGTCTTCGATCTGCTTCTGCCTAAGCTTACTAACGTCAAAGGTGGCGAGGAGGTTCTTCTTTTCTTCCTCGATTCTTTCCGGGTCGGGTTCTCCGCCAAAGAGCTCATTGAGCTCATAATGCTTCAGCAGAATGCCCATCTCCTTGTAGAGATGAAGTTCATCGACGCCGACGTTATAGAAGCCATCCGCATGGTATCCCACTAGGCCGACTTTCGCGTTTTTGATCGCGACCATCATCTTGATGGCCTTGACCCAGTCCGCATCGATTTTGTTGCCGACGTGGACGACATAGTTATCAAGTCCACTTTTATAGAGGTTAGAGGCGTTTAGGTTAACCCCGCACACCGCGTTAAGGCGGATCTTTCCGCCATCATAGGGCAATTCGTCGAAGCCCCATAGCAATAAAGGCTTTCTGACCGCGTCATTCAAGATCAGGGCAAGGTGGCCCAGATGGAAGGTGGCCGAAACGATGACGAGGGCATCGACGTGGTTATTCAGGAAATACTCACCGGCCTTCTTTGCCTGCTCCGCTTCAATGACCATCTCGGGGTAATCCACCCATTCGACGGAACTATCCTTCTTCACCTCCTCCATCCGCTCCTTATAGAGCTTATAGGCGGTGAGGAAGTCGAAGGTCTTTCTCACGGTGCAGACTAAACCGATCCTTGCTTTTCTCATATTGGGTAACTCCTATTGCTTGTTGACGACTTTATAGGTGCTGGAGAAGTCTTCGTTCTCCAGCCCCTCTTTCATTGCCTGTTCGTAGACTTCTACGACGCGGTTAAGCGCAGGCACCGCTAACCCATCTTTCTTGGCGACCTCAAGGGCAAAGTGGACGTCCTTGTTCATGTTGGCCACCGAGAAAGCGGTGGGGTAAGTGTTGCTTTCGATGTTCTTGGCTTTGGTATCGAGGTAGAAGCATTGGGCTCCGCCATATCCTAGGGCGGTCACGACCTTCCCTAGGTCCATGTGTTCTTTCGCGGCGATGCCAAGGACCTCGTTGACGCCATTTTGGATTTCTCCAACCAAGGCGTTATGGAGGATCTTCATGAGAAGGCCGCTCCCGTTATCGCCCATATGGATGATGTTTTTGCCCATGCACTCTAGGATCGGAGTGACCTTCTCCAATGTGGAGAGCGGTCCGCCGACATAGATGCCTAGTTCGCCCTTAATGGCGGCGGGTTGGCTTTTGACGACCGGGCAATCAAGCATCTCGATGCCTCTAGAGCGCAGCCCTTTGGCGACGGAGGCGCTGACAGCGGGGGCGATGGTTGACATATCGATGCAGATTTGGCCTGGCTTTAGGTACTTCTTCAATTCACGGTATAGGGCGAGCATGTGCTCGTTTTTCGGAACCATCGAAATGATGACGTCAGCGAATTTGGCGCACTCTTCATAGGAAGAGGCAAAGGGGAATGGGGTATCTTTTTTAATGACGTCGTAGCCAATGAGGTCGAACTTCTTGGCGACGTTGATGGCCATCGGCATCCCCATGATGCCAAGACCGATGAAAGCGACTTTCATCGTTAATTTCCTTTGGTGTTATCCCAGGCGTCCTGGAACTTCTTTAGGCCAAAATCGGTGTAGGGGTGAGTGAAGGAATCCTCGAAGACGGATAAGCCGCAGGTGACGATGTCAGCGCCTAGCTCAGCGGCTTCGGCGATCTGCTTGCCAGAGCGGAGCGCGGCGACGATGATCTCGGTCTTATAGCCTTTTTCGCGGTAGATATTCACAAGCTGGGCCATATAGCCATAGGCGTCTTCGCCGTTGGCTTCTTTCCATCCGACGAAAGGAGAGACGAACTTGGCGCCCAGACGGCCTGCCTGAATGGCTTGGGAGGCGGAGAAGACGAGGGTGACGTTGGTGCGGATGCCTTCTTCCTCTAGGGTTTTCGCAGCCTTAAGCCCTTCGAGGTTGCAGGGGATCTTGATGACGAAGTTCTCGCATAGGGAGGAGATCTTCTTGGCTTCGGAAATCATGTCCTCGGCGTTATCTAGATGCGGGTTGATCTCAACGGAGACCGGGAAGACATCCTTGCCTTCGAGGTGATTCCCCTTGATCCAATTGGCGATATCGGTGATGGCGGTCAGGAAGGGCTTGCCCGAGTTCATGATGTGCTTGGGGTTGGTGGTGACGCCATCGATGCCATAATAGCGATAGGCCTTATCGATTTCGTCTAGTTTTGCAGAATCCAAAAAGTATTTCATAAGTTATTATTCTCCTTTCTTAATGGATAGGGTTTTGAATAGATTTGCGAATTCGGAGTTTTTGCGGTAGAAGGCGATGGGCAGCCCTAGCGGAGACTCCAGTTTGAAGTGGCCTCCCTGGTATTCCTTGTTGGTGAAGAACTGAACCCAGTTTTCTTTGGGAAGGTAGACCTCATGCTCCTTCTTATTGGGACGCAGCACCGGGGCGACCAAGACGTCTCTGCCAAAGAGGTATTCCCTTTGATTCTCATAGGCTTCTTCCTCCGCGAAATGGAAGAAGAGGGGGCGCATGGCCGGGAGGTGATTTTGATAATAATCATCGAGGACGTGATCGCGATATGGGCGGAGGGCGGCGAATAGCTGCGAGTTCCTCGCGAACTCTTCCTTCACCCCTTCATCCAAGAACTGGGCGTTATCCTTAGGACGGTTGCCCTCATGGGTGCGGAAGATGGGGGAGAAGACGTTCATCTCGCTCCAGCGGTTAAGCAGTTCCTTATCGCGTTTCATGAACAATACGGTGGTGTAGCCGCCGATATCGCTATGGACGATGCCGCATCCCGAACAGGCTAGCGATAAGGAGGCGGGGATGACAGATCCCATGCCATATTCGTCGCTATAGTCCACATGCTGGTCGCCGTTCCACATCGAGTTGGTATAGCGGAGGGTGTGGCCATAGGCGGCGCGGTTAAAGAAGAATACCTCATCCTCTTTTCCCGCCTCTTCCACAGCCTCGCGGCAGCATTTCGCCCAAAGGGTTGGCCATCTGTTATGAAGCTTAGAAGGCTCGCCGCCATAGACGCGGGAGTCGGTAGGCAAATATTCGCCGAAATCCGCCATCCAGCCAGAGAGGCCATAGCCGATCATGTTGGTCTTGATGATGCTTTTATACCATTCATAGGCCGTAGGGTTGGTTAAGTCGACGATGCCGGCATTGAAGGTCGTGGATTTGATGAGATAAACTGAACCGTTTTTATGTTTGACCAAGAAGTCGTTTTCTTTGGCGAACTTATATTGCTCTGAGCCCTCTTTCAAGAAGGTGTTGATGTAGCCTAGGAACCTCACGCCGTCTTTATTGAGCTCTGCAATGAATTCCTTTAATCCGGCGTAGAGTTTTTCATCGGCCTGCCAGTTCCAATAGACCTGGTAGCCGAAGCTTGTGACGACATGTCCGCACCAATCCTGGGCCCAAAGCGCCGCGACTTTGATGCCGGCCTCTTTGGCTTCTTGGTACTTCTTTCTTAAGACGTCGATTCCGCCTTGGATGGCGAGGATCGCGCCATCGCCAACCCAGGAAGGGAGATGCGGGGAGATGCCAACGAGCTCGCAAAGCTTTGCGGCGAGGTCGCGGGTGTTGTTGGCGGTCAGCAAAGAGATGGACTGCGGGAATTGGCGGAAGTGAATCAAGACCTCGCCATTGCGGAAATGAAGGGTTCCATAGGAATCCTCATGGCAATAGAAGGCGTAATGCTTGCTGGAGATGAAAGAGGGGACGGAACAATAAGTCTGGTGGTTCTTATAGGGAGTGACCCTATCGGGATCAGGGCCATGGAGCTTCTCATGGAGGAGCTTCTTGGCGATCTTCATCACCTGCTGGTGCTCGCTTACCCAAATAGGCACATCCTTATTTTTTAAGTCGAGGGTCGTGTACTGCTCGCCGCAGCCATAGATGCGCTCATCCTCAAACGTCTTGAAGCGAAGGGTGAAGCGGTTATAGCCATAGTCGACGTGGAAATGAAATTTGACCACGGGTTCATAGGAGACGATGACTTCGCAAGTCACCCTGCCATCAGAGAAGAGATATCTATCTCCTTCCTGGTGGACAAAGTGAAGCTTATGGGAGTCGAAGATGGTGTCGCGTGTTTTGAAAGAACCGCGATTCATCTTGTAATGCGCCTTGCCCCTGCTGACGATCAAATAGCATTCGCCATTGGTGAGCTGGTCGATAAAATATTTAGAAAGTTCTTCCTGGTTCATGCCCATTACCTTTCATTTATTAACTCGCTTAATTAATCCTTACTATATCCACAGAATTTTCGGCGTTCAAGGAAATAATGTACAAAGGACAGAAAACGTAAAAATAATTATTTAAGTCCTTTAATTATTTATTTGCCGGCGTTATCATCTTTGCGAAAATACACATAGGGCCGGGTTAGTGTAGGAGCGTTTCTTTCCTTTGCTGCCACGGCGAAAAAGGAGTTTTCATGGAAGAGGAAAATACCGTAAAAGCGGAGGCGAGAACAGGTGAATCCACCGGATATATCGCCGCAACGTCAGGCCTAAAGAGCAAGGACTACATCGGTTATGCGCTAGGAGATTTCGCGGGCTGCCTATGTTTCAGCACCGTCACCACTCTCTTGCAGAAGTATTACACCGACGTCCTTGGCTTGACCCCGTTATTCATCATGATCATGTTCATCGTGGCCCGCGTCTGGGACGCGATCAACGATCCGATCATGGGCCGAATCGTCGACACCCGCAAACCGGATAAGCGCGGCAGATACCGCATCTGGATGAAATGGGTCGCGATTCCGTTAGCCCTTGCGACCGTCTTGATGTTCTTGCCTAATGGCGTCCTCGCCGAGAAGTTTGGCAGCACCGGCATCATGATCTACGCCACAGTCACCTATATCGCCTTCGGCATGATCTACACCGTCCACCAGATCCCCTATGGCTCTTTGGCAAGCGTCATCACTACCGACGTCAAAGAAAGGAATAAGCTATCCGTTTTCCGTTCTTTAGGCGCCGCCTTAGGAAGCGTCCCCGTCCTTATCGTCACCTTCTTCTGGGGCAAGAAGCTCTATGAAGCCGATGGCGTTACCCCAGTTCTGGGAGAAAACGGCAAACAGATTTCTCAGGTCCAATACCTTCCGATCATCATCGGTGTCTCCGCGATGGCCGTGCTTGGCTGCGCCATGCTCTTCCTCGCGTATCGCCTTAACAAAGAAAGAGTCGTCGCTTGCGAGGTCAAGCATGAGAAAGGCGATACCGGCAGAGTCGTCAAAGCCCTTCTAAGCAACCGCAACTTCATCGCCTGCTGCCTCGTCGGCCTACTTCTTCTCGCCGGACAGATGTTCACCCAGTCCTTCTACACCTATTTGTTCAATGACCTATTCGCCAGCAACTGGATGAATACGGTCTCCATGGTCTGCTCCTATGGCCCGATGGCCATCTTGATGTTCTTCGCCGGCAAACTCGTCAGGAAGTTCGGCAAGAAAGAGATCTGCGCCGTCGGCGGCATCATCTCTGGCGTCGCCAACCTCATCCCGGCCTTCATGAAAGACGTCATCGTCGCCAACCCGTGGCTATTCTTGGTCTTCTGCTTCCTAAGCGGATTCGGGCTTTCCATCATCACCCTCGAGATCTGGGCGATCGCCACCGATGCCATCGATGACGTCGAAGTCAAAACCGGCGTCAGAAACGATGGCTCCGCCTATAGCGTCTTCATGTTCTTCCGCAAGCTTGGTCAGGTCGTTGCCGCGATCGCGGTCAACGGCGCCCTCCTTGGCATGAACTACAAAGCCGGCGCCGGCGCGGTACAAACCCTAGATACCCTTAACGTCATGTATTACATGGCGACCATCATCCCGGCCGTCATGTTCGGCTTGATTGGCATCGTCTTGTTCTTGCTCTACGGCCTTAGCCATAAGAAGACGGCTGAACTGCAGGTTGAGAAGGAAGCCATCCTCAAGAAGCAGGCTGAGAACAACGAGATCCGCATCGGCGAAGACGCGACGGAAAACTAAAGCAGCGTCCTCCGAGGTCAAGCCGTCTGCAACGCGGCTTGACCTTTTTTCACCAACGCAGGCAATTTTGTTTATCATTAGTAAAAGAGTATTTGTTTCCTCCCCTAGGAGGGAGAAAGCAGTCAGCAGTCGATATCCTTTTTGAATAGGAGGCAAAACCATGGAACTTGCTACCACTTTAGGAAAGATAGTCGGTGGGGAAAGCGACCATAGCTACTACTACCTAGGATTGCCCTATGCCAAGGCGGGGCGTTTTGAATACGCGACTTTGGTCAATAGCTATGGCAAATCCTTTAACGCGACCAAGTTTGGGCCCGCCTGCACGCAGAAAAGGGTCTACTTTGAGCACCTAGAAGTCCCAGAACGAGCCTTCTACCACAAAGAATTCAGGGAAGGCATCAAGTTCAAATACAGCGAAGACTGCCTTAACCTCAATATCTACACCCCGAAGGGAAAGCAAAAAGGCGGCTACCCTGTCATCGTTTTCATCCATGGCGGTGGCTTTGATAGCGGCGCCAATAGCGAATCTGCTTTCGATGGAGATGCCTTCGCCGAAAAGGGAGTCATCACCGTCTTCATCCAATACCGCGTCGGCGTATTCGGCTACTTCACCCATGATGAAATCCAGAAGAAATACGGTCATGACGGCAACTTCGGCCTTGATGACCAGGTGAAGGCGCTGCATTGGGTCCACGCCCATATCAGCGAATTCGGCGGCAACGCGAATAACGTCATCCTGATGGGGCAAAGCGCTGGGGCGATGTCGATTCAATATCTGCTTTACAGCGAGAAGGCCAAAGGCCTATTCCAAAAGGCCATCATGATGTCTGGCGCAGGAAGATGGCCTAAAGCCGGCGCGCCAAAAGAAGCGCGCCTTAACCACGGCTATTGGCTTGAGGTAATGAAGGAATGCGGCTGCCCTGACTTTGATAGCTTCAAGAACGCAGACCCCAAAACCATCTTTGAGGCTTTGGAGAAAGTTAAGGCTAGAAGAAAAGACAACATGCAAAGCACGATGCCCGTCTATGACCATTATTACCTGGCTAAGCCTTACGCGAAGCTCTTCTATGAAACCCCAAAGATCCCGATGATCGTCGGCTTCACCAACAACGATATGTTCACGGTGCTGCTCGCCTATCAGACCATGCATTACGCAAAGCTCCATAACGCCTATTGCTATTACTTCGACGTGGATGCCCCAGGCGATGCGAATAAAGCCTTTCACTCCGCCGACCTCCGTTATGCCTTCGGCACGTTAGATAGATCTTGGCGGCCATATGGGGAAGAAGACAAGGCCATCTCCGAGCAGATGATGACCTACTTCGCCAACTTCGCCAAAATCGGCAACCCCAACTCCGAAGGGCTGCCCTTCTGGAAAAAGAAGGCAGGCATGTGCTTAGCTTTCAGCAAAAAAGGCACGAAGATGAAGCGCCCTGAGAAGTTCACTCTTCTTTGCAACACCTTCCTTGGCGACCCCAAATAGCAATTATGAAATACAGCCATGACTTCAAGGTTCTTGGAGTGACCCCCTCCTCCCGCCTTTATGGCGAGGAAAATACCCGCATCCAGTTGGACTTCTACCCCTCCATGATGAGAGTCGCCATCTATAAAGAAGGCGACTATCTCTTCCCGACGTTTTCGGTTTGCCCAGGCAAGAGCGTATTGCCTCAATGGGGAAGGGAGAGGTTATCCAATGATGGCTTAAGCCTTCTTGATGTCGGAAGCGATCCTTTTCACATCAAAGGGGATAGCTACGAGGTAGAAATCGACCCGCATAACTTTAGGCTCACCTATAGGAAAGAGAACGGGGAGATCCTTTTCCAAGATAGGGAGATCCTCGCCTATAACCTAGAAGGGGAATTCGGCAAAGGCTCTTATCACGCGCTGACCCGCGAAGAGGATGAGCACATCTATGGCCTTGGCGATAAAACCGGCAACGTCAGCAAGAACGGCCGCCGCTTCAAGATGGAGACCTTCGACGCGATGGGCTTCGACTCTAGGTCAAGCGATCCCTTGTATAAGCAGATCCCTTTCTATATCTGCACTAACTCCAAAGGCAGCTATGGCATCTATTATGATACCTATTCCAATGGCGTCCTCGATTTCGGGGCCGAGATCAATAACTACTACCCACCTTATAAGCACGCCGAGTTTGAAGAGGAGGCTTTGGTCTACTATGTCTTCTTCGGCTCAATAAAAGAGATTATCCACAGTTTCTCCTATCTAACCGGCAAGTCATTCCTGCCGCCGAAGTGGAGCTTCAAATACTGCGGTTCCACGATGGCCTATACCGATGGCGATCATCCTGTCGAAGAGCTCCGTAACTTCGTCTCCAAGTGCCGGGAATACGAGATCGACTGCGGCGGCTTCTATCTTTCTAGCGGCTACACCCAGATTGGGGATAAGCGCTGCGTCTTCCATTGGAATAAGGACAAGTTCCCCGACCCAAAAGGCTTTGCGGAGGAGATGAAGAAAGAGGGCATTTCCTTCTTGCCCAACATCAAGCCCGCCTTCTTAACGAGTCACCCCATGTATGAGGAATTAGCAAGAAAAGGCTATTTCCTTCATTATAAGGATGGCACCCCTGCCACTTTCCCCTTCTGGGGAGGCATGGCAAGCTACCTAGATTTCACCAACAAAGGCGCCTACTCCTTCTGGAGCAAATGCTGCAAGGAGAGCCTCATCGACCTTGGCTATGAATCTTTGTGGAACGATAACAACGAGTTCGATATCCACGACGAAGAGATCTTGGCCGATGGCTTTGGCCATCCCCTTCCCGCGAAAAGGATCAGATCCCTAATGCCGTTACTTATGACCATGGCTTCCACGGAAGCGATGGATTTAAGCAAGCGCCATATGGAAGTCACCAGAAGCGCACCCGCCGGCTTCCAAAGGTATGCCCAAACTTGGACGGGGGACAATAGAACCTCCTTCCCGCAGTTTCGCGGCAACCACAAGATGGCGATGACCATGGCTTTGTCCGGCATCGCCTTCTTTGGACAGGATATCGGGGGCTTCGCTGGGCCGGCGCCGGATAAGGAACTATTCCTTCGTTGGATCCAATATGGCCTATTCACGCCTAGATTCTGTCTCCATTCCTGGAATAAGGATGGCAGTTCGACGATGCCATGGCTTTATCCGGAATTAAAGGAGCCGGTGAAGAGGCTATTCGCCTTAAGGAAGCGTTTATTGCCTTACCTATATAGCGAAGCCATGAATGCGGCGGAAAGCTATATGCCGATGCTCTCTCCTGTGTTCTTAAAACACCCTGGGTACGGCGAAGAGTCCGACCTCTTCTACTGCGGTTCCTCCATTCTCGTCTGCCCTATCTTCGATGAAGGGGTGAAGAGCTTCCAATTTGAGCTTCCCGAGTGCCAAGAGGGCTTCTACCTCGGCTCTTCCTTAAGGGAGGGGGCTCAGGAAGAAAGAGTCCTCCCAACCGATCTGCCTTTGTTCTACGTCAAGGCGGGCTCGGTGCTTCCCGTTATAGAAGATGGCTTAACCTTAGAGATCTATCCTCTAGAATCTGGCGAATTCGAATACCGTTTCTACTCCGATGACTCTAGCCTCGCTAACCCCTATGACCTTATTAAGGTCAGCTGCACCAAAGGGGAAGTCATCGTCAAAGGCGTTCCTGCCGGTGCCAAAGTTAAGCTACTCAACGCCAAGAGCCGAAAGCTGACCATCCAATAAGCCTATAGGCCTCTTTAGCGATCTAGGGAGGCCTTTTTCTCCACATTCCTTTAGGAGCCAGAGCTTCAAATAACAACAAAACGTAGGAAATATTAAGCAAATTAAAAAATATTTTTAGGAGCATCATTTCGCTAAATGTTCTTTTAGTTTCCTTTAAGTAAATCAGTAAAAATACCCTTTACATCTATGATGTAATGGTAAAAACCAAAAGTTAGAAACTTTCATATCGGAAACTCGGTTTCCAAAATACGCCGATTTGCCAATCGCCAAATCGGTAAATAAACACTGAAATAGGTGTGATTTCAATACATTCAGGATAAAATGTAGCAGACCATTTAAGGAGAGAATGCAAATGGATAAGAATATTCGCATCGCGATCGTCGGCGGCGGCCCCGCTGGCCTTTCCGCTGCAATGTATCTCGAAAAGAAGGGATACGACAACTACGTTATTTACGAGAAGACGGACCACGTCGGTGGCAAATGCCACTCCCCAGTCTGCAATGGCAAGCGTTATGAGATGGGCGCCATCATGGGCGTTCCTTCCTATTTCGCCGTCCATGATGTTGAGCTTTTCGCCGGCGTCACCCACGACGGCCCGAAGCTAAACCGCAACTATAAGTACCCGGACGGACGCCCGGACTACCGCTTCGACACCGAAGCCGCGAGAAAGAATCCGACCGCTTTCTTCTTCAAGCACCCGAAGGCCGCTCTTCACATGAAGAAGATGGCCAAGCAGATCAAGCAGTTTGGCAACCTCCTGGAGACCAAATACAAAGGATATGACGTCACTGGCCATATCGGCGTTTCCGAAGGACGTTACGAAGGCTTCGCCGTCGCTGAGGACAGACACCCGGTCAAAGGCGTTAACCCGAACCTCAAAGACCTCGCTCTTCCGTTCAAGGAATTCTGCGAGAAGAACGGCGTTCCGCTAGTTCAGGAAGTCTGGGTCCAGCCGTTCACCTCGTTCGGCTACGGCTACTTCGATGAGATCCCGGCAGCTTATGTCCTTAAGTACCTCGATTTCCGCACCATGATGGACTTCGTCAACGTCAACCTCTGGACCTGGAAAGATGGCACCCAGAGCATCTATGAAGCCCTCAATGCCCACCTAAAGCACCCGGCGCTCCTCAAGTCCAACATCGAGAAGGTCGTCCGTGGCGAGAAGGTCACCATCACCGTTAACGGCAAGGAAGAGGTCTTCGACAAGATCATCGTCACCGCTCCGCTTCAGGTCGCCACCGAAAAGAACCCGCTCATCAACCCAATCGCCAAGTCCCTTGACACCTGGTTTGACGTCAATGACGAGGAGAGAGCTCTCTTCTCCAAGATCGACTATGAGCGTTATGACACCATCGCCTGCAAGATCAAGAAAGGCTTCTATCCGGATGTCTCCTACTACATCGTCGACAACATGGTCCCGGAGAGACTAGGCCACCTCATGGTCTACTATCGCCGCTGGAAGGATGAACCGGATCAGCCGATCGTCACCTACGCCCTCCGTCACCACAGAACCGCCAATGGCGGCAAGGAAATCGCCTACGAAGACTGCGATAAGATGGTCCTACAGGATATGGAGACCGTTGGCTGCCACGTCGATAAGCCGATCTATCGTTTCCAGACCTACTACTTCCCGCACGTCTATTCCGAAGACTATGCCGCGGGCTGGTACGAGAAAGTCGAAGCCATGCAGGGTAAGAACAACACCTACTATGCTGGCGAAATCATGTCCTTCGGCGACATGGATGAGACCATTGAGTACTCCCATGACCTCGTCGAGAGATTCTTCTAATATCTAACATAGGTAATTGAAAACCATGGCATTCTATAAAGAAAAATACGATGCCATTGTTGTGGGCGGCGCGCTATCTGGTATGGCGGCCGCCCTTACTTTGGCTAATAAGGGCAAATCTGTCCTCGTCCTCGAGAGGCATAACCTCCCGGGCGGCCTCACCACTTCCTTTGTCCGCGGCGGACTCGAAATGGAGGCAACCCTCCACGAGATGATGTCGATCGGACCGGAGGATGCTCCGCTTAAGATTCGTACCTTCCTAGAGGAGATGGGTATCAAAGTCGACTGGCTTAGGGTCCCAGAAGCCTATAGGATCTACGTTCCCAAGGAGTCCATCGATATCACCCTTCACGCAGGTTGGACCGGCTCCATCAAGGACAATGTCTTCGTCCCGGGAGAGTTCAACATGGCCAAGGAGATCGATGCCAAATATCCTGGCACCTTCTCTGAGGTTAATCGCCTCATGAACCTCTGCGCGGAGGTCTATAACTCCGTCAACGTGCTTTCCATCCACCCGATGAGCAAGCCCGCGATGCTTTTGAAGCATGGCAACTTCGTTAAGACTGCCGGCTACTCCACCAGCGAAGTCATGGATACCTTTAAGCTCCCGCAGGAAGTTAAGGATATCCTTAAGGCCTATTGGATCTACGTCGGTTCGCCCTTTAGCGAACTCCCCTTCACGATCTACGCCGTTTTGATGGGCGACTACTTCATCGGCGGCTCTTACGTCGCCAAGGAGTTCTCCCATGAGCTCTCCCTTCGCATGCAGGAGCGACTTGAAGAGCTTGGCGTCCAATACGAATACTGCCAGGATGTCGATAAGATCCTCGTCAAAGATGGACACGTCTATGGCGTCAGAACCAAGCGCGGTGATGAAATCCACGCCGACTATGTCGCTTGCAGCGCCTACCCGAACACCTGCTATGGCAAGATGATCGAGCCGCTAAGCGAAGTCCCGGCCGGCGCCTATAAATTCACCAACGCCAAAAAGCAGGGCGTCTCCGTCGTCTCCGTCGTCCTCACGCTCGACAAAGCGCCGAAAGAGCTCAACATCCATGATTACTCCGTCTTCGCTAGCGATGGCGACATGGACCTCGATAGGCTTTGGAAGCAGGCCCACACCCTCGGTCCGTACGATTACACCACGACCATCTGCCTCAACTACGCTAACCCAGGCTGCACCCCGAAGGGCCAGACCTCCCTTAGTATCACCTTCCTGCCGCTATCCGATGCCTTCGAAACCATCAAGGCCGACGAGTACTTCGAGGTGAAGAGGAAACTTGCCAGAAGCCTCATCGAGACCGTCAGCAAGCATCTAGGCGTCAATCTCTTCGACCACATCCTTGAGGTCGAGGTTGAGATGCCGCAATCCGTCGCTCACTACACCTCCGACTATCTCGGCGGCATCTATGGCTTCCAGCACAGCATGGACGACCATATCGTCGCAAGGCTGCAGATGAGCGAAGAGGAAAACTACATCAAGGGCCTAAGCTTCTGCGGCGCCCACGCGATCTCTGGCGATGGCATGTCCCCATGCATTACCAACGGACGCAAAGCCGCGAAGATACTATTAGACGAAATGAGTGAGGAGGGCAAATAGATATGAAAATCAAATCCTTCCTAAAAGATGTCGGCGGCGCGAGTCGCGTCACCAAGGCGAGAAAAGCCAAATTCGATAATGCCTCTGGCAAAAACGAATACACGGATCCCATCAATGCCCTTGCCAGGGAACTTCACCCTGGCAAGATGAAGGTGAGGATCACCAAGGTTGAGGAAGTTTCCCCGACCGCCAAGAAGTTCACCTTCGAGGCCGTTGAAGGCAAGCTCCCGCCCTTCCAGGCCGGCAACTACGTCTCCTTCTCCTTCCAAATCGGAGAGACCAAGACCACACGCGCCTATTCCATCTGCTCCGCCCCTTATCAGGCTAGAACCGGTGAGCACCCCTTCTTTGAGGTGACCATCCGCAACGGCCGTCCGGGACAAGGCTTTGTCTCTACCTATTGCTACGAGAATTGGAAGGAAGGCGATATCGTCATCGCCGACCTCCCTTATGGCCATTTCTACATCGAGCCGCTTCGCGATTCCAAATACATCGTCGGCCTTGCCGGCGGATCTGGCATCACTCCCTTCTATGCGATGGCCCAGGAGATAGCCCACGGCACCCTCGATGCCGATTTGACGATCCTCTATGGCTCCGTCAGCAAAAAGGACATCATCTTGGTCAAGCAGCTAACTGCCGTCAGCAAGGAATGCAAGAGGGTGAAGTTCATCAACGTCATCTCTGGCGAAGGAGAGAAGCTAGAGAAAGGCGACGAGAAGGGATTCATCTCCCGTGAGCTCATCGCCAAATATTCTCTTGATGGCAACCCCAGCAACGGCAAGACCACCTTCTTCGTCTGCGGACCTTTGCCGATGTACAATTTCGTCGCCAAAGAGCTTGCCGCGCTTAACGTCCCGGCTAGACGCATCCGTATGGAGACATTTGGCGCTCCCAAAGACATCTCCAAAGCCGAAGGCTATCCGGTCGAATTGATCGATAAGGTCTTCAAGATGACCGTCGTTAGGGGCGTGCAGGAAGACGTCATCGACGCCAGGGCTGATGAGCCGATCCTCGTCGCCTTAGAACGTCATGGCATCGCCACCCAAAGCCATTGCCGCTCCGGCGAATGCGGATATTGCCGCTGCAAGGTCCTAGAAGGAACCTTCTTCGTCCCAAGCGTCGGCGATGGCAGGCGCGCAGCCGACAAGAGATTCAACTACGTCCATGCCTGCTCGACCTATCCAACAAGCGACATCAAGGTAAGAATCCCAATCTTGGACGACTAACGCCCAGCAGAATTAGAAGCAGTTGCTTTGGCGGCTGCTTCTTTTTTTACAACGCGCGCCAACAAAGGGTATCATTGCTTCCATGAGTCATTTCCACATCGTATTACTCGAGCCTGAGATTCCGCAGAATACAGGCAACATCGCCAGGACCTGCGCCGCCACCGGGGCATCGCTCCACCTAATCAAGCCGCTAGGCTTCTCCATCGACGATAAGCATATGAAAAGAGCAGGCCTCGACTATTGGGATTCGCTGGATCTGCACGTCTATGAGAATCTGGCTGATTTCGAAGCGCGGAATCCCAATGCATGCGTCTACTATTTCTCCAAGAAAGGGCACCACGTATACGCGGATATCCAATATCCAGATGAGGTCTACCTTATGTTTGGCAAAGAATCCGTCGGCCTTCCTGAAGACTTGTTAAAAGAGCATGAGGACCATTGCCTGCGCATGCCAATGAGAGAAGGCCTGCGCAGCCTTAACCTCTCCAACACGGTCGCCATCGCCGCCTATGAAGTCTTGCGTCAGCGTAACTTCGAAGGAATGGAAATCGAGGGGCATCTAACCAAATAAAAAGACTGGTTAGCGTAAGCTTAAACTAGACCCCGTAAAACGGACAGTTAAATAAAAAAGGCAAAAAGTGCACATGCGGGCTTTTTGAATAGTCCCCGCCGTTGATTTATAATATTTCCGCTGCCGGACCAGGCAGACTTA
>CADCPN010000057.1 GCA_902803375.1 uncultured Erysipelotrichaceae bacterium
GCTGCCTCCTTTCAGGACAGCAGCCACATTATACCAACCTTGGAAGGAAGGGGTCCCTTCATCCCTTACGTGCACCTAGGAGTTTTTATGAAAAAAGCTCCATTCCCGTGAGGAATGAAGCAATTTTTTGAAGTATTTAGCTTACTTGAGTTCAGCGAAGTACTTGATGGTGCGGACCATCTGAGAAGTGTAGGAGTTCTCGTTGTCGTACCAAGAGACAACCTGGACCTGGAAGAGGCCATCGGAGATCTTGGTGACCATGGTCTGAGTGGCATCGAAGAGGGAGCCGAAGCGCATACCGATGACGTCGCTGGAGACGATCGGGTCTTCGTTGTAGCCGAAGGAGGCGGAAGCCTGAGCCTTCATGGCAGCATTGATGGCATCGACAGTGACGTTTTCACCCTTGACGACAGCAACAAGGATGGTGGTGGAGCCGGTCGGAACCGGAACACGCTGAGCGGAACCGATGAGCTTGCCATTGAGTTCCGGGATGACTAGGCCGATAGCCTTGGCAGCGCCGGTGGAGTTCGGGACGATGTTGGCAGCACCAGCACGGGCACGGCGGAGGTCGCCTTTGCGGTGCGGGCCATCAAGGATCATCTGGTCGCCAGTGTAGGCATGGACAGTGGTCATGATACCAGACTGGATCGGGAAGGCGTCGTTAAGGGCCTTGGCCATCGGGGCCAAGCAGTTAGTGGTGCAGCTAGCAGCGGAGATGATCTGATCTTCCGGAGTTAGGGTCTTCTCGTTGACGGAGTAGACAATGGTCTTGAGGTCTTTGCCAGCCGGAGCGGAGATAACGACTTTCTTGGCACCAGCACGGATGTGGGCCATGGACTTTTCTTTGGAAACGTAGAAACCAGTGCACTCTAGAACGACGTCGACACCGAGTTTGCCCCACGGAAGCTCATCAGCCTTTGGCTTGGCATAGATAGTGATTTCCTTGCCATCGACAATAATGGAACCCGGAACGAGAACAGTCTTGCCATCTTCAGCGAGAACCGGTTCCTTGGAAGAGATGGTGTGGGCATTCTCGCCGATAACACCGGCGTAACCACCCTGAGCGGTGTCGTACTTAAGCAAATTGGCCAACATGGACGGGCTGGTCAAATCGTTGATGGCGACGACTTCATAACCCTCAGCGCCAAACATCTGGCGGAAGGCAAGACGGCCGATACGGCCAAAGCCATTGATTGCAACTTTAACTGACATTAATAATGTCCTCCTTAATGTGCGACCACATTATACAAACGGGAAAACGACAAAAAAAGTGAGAAACGATGCAAGCGCCACTCTTAAGAGTTAAAAGATCAATAAAAAGTGGTCAAAAATTCCTTTTTCAAGTACTTCTTCTTTCCGCAGCATCCATTTTTTGCAGGATTTACGAAAAATATTTTTACCAAAGGTAATTCATCATTTTTTGCCAAAACAGTGTCCTTTTTCAAAATCGGATCCCTAAAAGGATAGTGAGGGGAGTCTCAGCTAAGTAAGTCTCAGCTTGGTGCGTGGCTGCCTCTATCCGGTGCTCCATTCCGTCCGGATTCTGTGAGACCTCCCATTCATGAAAGGACAATTATGGCAAAAGCAAAACAAAACCAAAGCAGAAACCAGACTCTTTATCGTGCGATCAAAGTCAGGGCCTATCCAGACGGGAAGGCCACGAAAACCATCCAGGCTCATTTCGCAGCCGTTGCCGAAATTTATAATCTTCTGATTAAGGAGAATGAGGCGCAGAAAGCAAGGACGGGGAAGGACCTCAACCGTGGGGAACTATCCCTTGCGGTCGGAAAGCTGAAAGGCAGATTTCCGACAGTGAATCCCCAATGCTTATACCTCACTTCATACCACGTGAATCAGGGGTTGAAACGCGTCTCTCCTCTCAATGGCGGCCCTGGTTTCTTAAGGAAGAAAAAGACCGATGCTGTCGAAGCTTCTTTCTCAATAAGCTGCCCAAAGCCAGACCTAGAGTATCTAAGTAACCACAAGGATGCGATTTTAACGCTGCCGAAGGTGGGCAAGATACGCGTGAGAATGCATCGAAAAGCCCCCTCGAATGTGGTTTGGCATCTAGTGACGGTCAGCCGTAACCGCTCAGGACAGTATTTCGTCTCCATGGACTACGAATTCGTAAAGGAGATCCCGCTCGTCAAAGTGAAGAAAGCCGTCGGTCTCGACTTCAGCGTTCCCCATCTTTATGTCGCTTCCGACAAATCCTTGGTGCCGGATGAGAGCAAAATCCACGCCAGGCAAAATTCCTACCAGGATATTGCAAAGCAATCCCGCAAACTTGCCAGGAAGAAAAAAGGCAGCAAGAACTTCATGAAGCAGAAACTGAGACTGGCAAAAGCCTACCAGCACATGGAGAACCAAAGAATGGATTTTATCCAGAAGGAGAGCAACGTAATCGTGAACGATTACGACTTTGTAAGTGCGGAAACTCTCTCATTAATCGATATTGAAAAGCAATTCAGTTTGTATAAAAATGTAAGCGATGACAGCTGGTTTAAGTTCACGAATATCCTCAGTTATAAGCTGGCTGAGCGAGGGAAAATCTTCCACCAAGTTAACAAGTGGTATCCCTCTTCGCAAACCTGTTACCGCTGCGGCTACATCAATCGAAATCTGCAACTTGCCGATCGGGACTACAACTGCCCGAAATGCAAGTTCCACATAGATAGGGACTACAACGCCGCGAAGAACATTCGCGACCAGGGTCTTAGGGAAGCAGGTTTTAAAATCCGTTATCTAAATTTCAATTCGAGTCAAACTCCGGTGCCAACGATTCCGGAGCAAGATAAACGTTCTTAGACCAAGCGTTTACCTTCACGCGGTCTTAAAACGTTCTCAACCTAGAGGCGCTAGGGGATTGCCTGTTTGGACTAGTTTTGGTGTCCAGCAGGAAACAATGCCGCTTCGTGCCAACAGCCGTTAGCTCGGCTGAACGAAAGGTCCACGGTCCAATAACCGCGCTTGAGCGTTTCAACGGTGCATCCGGGGGGAGGTACTTGTATGAAGCTCAACTCAAGGAGACAAGGAAAAGTCTTAATAAATACCGAACCCAGAGGCGCTGGGGGATCTAGTTCGTCTTTTGCCTCACTCAGCGGAGGGGAAAGCGAAAAAGAACGCCGCAGATACGCCTACTAACCTAGGCCACAGCAGGACAAAGCAGCTGCTGATGAAATCTTTAAACACATAGGGAGGGGGACATTGCCCCTCTCCGAACCGTGAGGTCTCCCGGCGAAAGCCAGGTCAACTATAACGGGTGCCATTCTTGCCCCGTTACTTACCCTGGAAGGCGAAAGCCAAGACCGTGGGGTAGCCGAAGATCAGCGGCCATCCGCACTTTCGTTTCTTGAAAGCCATGCTTTGATCCGCCGGAAGGGCATCCGGCGCCGCCGCTAGCACGGAAGGAGAAATCCATTGCCCGCGTCCAACGTTAAAAACGCCTCCCAATTGGGAGGCAGGACAGGCTCTATAGGTGCATTGGGCCTAATGCCTGGCAAAACCAGGTAATGACACCGCAACGTGTGTTGCCCGAGGGGCGGTTATTTACGGCTGCCCCTCACTCAACTAGTTTCGCTAGTTCTTCTAGTGGAACTATCCCTCGGAAAAGCTCTTCCAGAGTGACCCCCAAGCCGGAGGCCAGCTCCTGTAGGAGCATGACCGAAGGATTTCGGTTTCCTGTTTCGAGATCGCTGATGTAGCTTTTCGCCACACCGGTGGTTATCGATAAGTCGAGTTGCGTCATCCCTTTTTGCTTGCGGAGATACGCAATTCGCTTGCCAAGCTGGCCAAGCAGAGAAAGCTCTTTCTCAAAGCTATTCTTTCTCATTCGGATTTTCCTTTAGATACGCCTCATGGAGTCCGCGGAAAAGATGGTTTACATTGCTTTTGCTGATGGTCATGCCTAACTTCTCGCTAAGCATCATCGCCAACTCGTCCAATGACGCGTCCGGATGATCGAGGCGAAGCTCCATCAACCCGCGAAGCTTCGGATTGTCGACGGAATCCAATCCGTCTTTTGAAACGAAGTATTCGATTTCCTTATGCTGCCTTTCCGCGGCCTTCAGGGTTTTGCTCATGTTGGCACCATCAAGATTTTGTAGCCGATTGCCAATGTTGGCGAAATCCCTTTCGACGCGGACATTCTCAAACTTTAAGCATGATTCGTTCGCTTTAACGAGGACTAAAAATTCAGAGATCTGATCGCTGCGCTTCAAGTAGACGATAAACTGTTTTCTACGCTGCGCGACTTTAGAATCGAAATGGCGATTCTTGCTTTTGTTTAGCAAATGGGAAAGCCACTTAGCATATGATCCGTCATTAACCGCAATCTCTAGATGATAGTTGCTGGAAGAAGGATCATTCACGGAGCCAGAGGCCAGGAATGCGCCTGCCAAATAGGCTGCGGCCTGGTCTTCGGTTTTCACAACGGACGTTGGGACCTTCTGCTGGAAGAAATCTACTTCGATGTCAGAAAGCACATCATCCGGTTCGCTGATGAGAACGTGATACTTCATCCTTTTGCGGAAGCCCATTCCCCTGGTGTAGGAGAAACGGATTTTCACGCCATAAAGAGAAGAGACGCAATTGTATAAGAGCTTTGCGATCTTGCTGCTCTCGGTGCTGAGGTCAAGTTCGTCCCCCGCTGGGCCGATATGGAAAGAGCCGTTGCATTTTGCGAAGCCAGAAAGCAAGGCGCGACGGCACGCTGCCTCATAGTAAAGGGAGGAGATCTCTTCCTTCACTTCCATGGCGAAAGAAATATCATCCGCCATGGCTATTTGCCTTTTCCTTTGTATCTTTTCATCTCGCGGTGATCAATCATGCAGGGGTAAGAAGTTTTGAAATTCTCGTAAAGTCTATTTGCAAAGTAGACAGAGCGGTGCTGACCGCCGGTGCATCCGAAGTAAATGAAGGCATGAGTCCTGCCCTTTCTTTTCGTCCTCTCAAGGAAGAAATTCAGGTACATCGCGATCGAATTATAAGTATCGATGGTCGCACTATCTTGCTCGATATAAGCCGCGACATCTTTGTCGAGACCGGTCTTCTTTCGCAAACTCTCCACCCAGAATGGGTTAGCAACGTTACGGCAGTCGAACACCATATCGGCGTTTTTCGGATTGCCATACTTATAGCCGAACGATGAGAAATAAACGAAGATCGACCCCGCTTCTCTGGCGGCGATCGTTCCGAGGACCATTTCGGTCTCTTCTTTCTTGCTTAGGCCCGTCACATCGATGAATGGCTTAGCAAAGCCGCGGATCTTTTCCATCTCATCGCGTTCTTTTTCCACAGCCTCGATTAGCTCAAGGCCGCTTTTTTGATATGGATGAGCTGAGAAGGAAGAGGAAAGTTCAAAGAACTCGTTCTCCATCTGCGTATCCAAAGCAACGTAAGTCAGCTCAAAGTCCAGCTCTTTCTGAAAGCAATCATGAGCGGCGATCGCATGTTCCGGGGTAAGGCAAAAAATTTCCTTCCTATCCGTAGGGCTGTTTTTAATTTGCTTGGCAGTGAAGGCAATATCCTCTAACGAGGAAAGGGAAATCAGCGTTCCCCCGTTTTTCTTACGGTAGGCATCGGCGACTTCTTGATAGCAAGAATTTGCTGTTCCTGTAAAAACGATTATTTTGCCCATACACTTCAAGTATAGCACCTAAAGGCTACGCCTTAGTTTTACTTCTTTTTCGCGTGCACGTACGCGATGGCGCTGGTGGCGGCCACCGCTCCTTCTCCTGCCGCATTGACGATCTGACGAAGCTTTTTATTCACGACGTCACCGGCGACATAAAGCCCAGGGACGTTGGTTTTCATTTCGGCATCCGCCTCAATGAATCCTTTGTTGGAGTTCACGCCTAGCGGAGCGAGGAACTCAGAAGAAGAGATCTCGCCAAATAAGGGGAATACCGCATCGGTGGCGATTTCTTTCTCGCCATCCTCGGTGGCGATTTTTGCGCCGCTTACGCGGGTATCGCCTTCGATTTCGACAAGTTTGCCATCCAGGATTTCCACATTTTCGGCATGCTTAAGGGCCTCGACGTGACTTTCAAGAGCCTCAAGGGGCGAAGGATTCACGAAATAGACCTTGGAAGCGAGGGAAGAAAGGTAAATGGCGTCTTCTGCGGCATGGTCTTTATAGCCGACGACCATGATGGTTTTTCCTTTGAAGAAGTTGCCGTCGCAAGTGGCACAATAGGAAACGCCTCTGCCGCGCAGCTGCTTCTCGCCGTTCACGCCGCTAGAAACGGTTTTAACGCCAGTCGCCACGATGACGGCGAGGGCGGAATAGTCACCATTATCGGTATGGACCAAGAAACGGTCGCCGTCTTGGGAGACGCTAATGACATCACCATAGTCGAGGGTGACGCCAAGGGAAGTCGCCTGCTCGACGAACTTCATGGCAAGATCTGGTCCTGCGATTTCCGGGGCGCCAGGATAATTATCGATGCGGTGGATGTTATTGAGTTTTCCACCGGGGGCGTCTTTATCAAGGACGACAGCATTCAAATTGCTGCGTTTTAGATAAATTCCCGCGGTAATGCCAGCGGGGCCGGCTCCGATTACAATTGCATCAACGATTTTATTGTCCATAGGTTTTTCCTCCGTCGAAAACATTCTAAAAGAAAAAAGACTTGGCTTCATCCAAGATGCTTCCAAGTCTTATCTGCCAGTCTTTTTATCAGCGATGTCCCTAAAGGGGTTTTGCTTATTTAGCGTCTTTGCTTTCTTCGACTTTCGCTTCTTCCAATTCCGCAACCGGCTCTTCGACTTTTTCGTTTGCAAGTTCCTTCTTCTTTCCAAGCTTAGGAAGGATGACGAACTCATAGATCTCGAAAAAGGCGATGACCGCGACGCCAAGTCCAATATAAATAGCGGAGTTGACGATGCTCCAATTGCCGTTGGTGCCCATGTTGTAGTGCGGGTCACGAAGCGGCTCAAGGATGATTCTCACGACGCCATACCAGATAAGATAGAAGCCAGAGAGAACGCCTTTGGCGCGGTATTTCTTCCAAAGGAAGGGGATGAGGTAGGCGATGACGAAGAACCCGATGAGGTTAACGATGCCTTCAACCAGGAATAGCGGGACGTAGATCTTTCCATCCGTGAGGGTGTAGCCCATCATGTTGGAGATGAATTTCGGCAACCATCCCCAGCCATTGGCAAGGTAGACTTCCTGACCATAGACTTCGTGGTTGAAGAAGTTACCCCATCTGCCGATGGCCTGGGCGACGAGAATCGTCGGGACGATGGTATCAAGAGCAAAGGTTAGAGGAACGTATTTGCGGTGGAGCTTGACGTAGATCGCACCGGCGAGGATACCGCCGATAGCGCCGCCAAGGATGGTCAAGCCACCCTCCCAAACCGCGAAGATGCACCACCATTCGCCATTGGCTACGCGCTGGGCGAAGGTGCGGCCACCAGTGAGGTCTCCGTTCCAGTTGCCAACGACGTACCAGATTCTGGCACCGAGGATGCCGAAGATAAAGGTGACGATCAAGCAGGTCTCAAGAATGCCGTGTTTATGGAATTCCTGATAAAACTTGTGATCGCTGATCGCGTAAGCAGTAAGGAAGCCCGCAAGGATGCAGACCCCATACCAATGGATGACGAGCCCGCTGCTTGCGACGTCCCAATAGGTCCAGCCGATGCCGGTGCCATTGATGTAGAAGCCATTTGGCAGGGGATAGTCAAGGTGATCGGCCACCCCTTCGGTGAGAAGGAGGAAAAAGATCAAAGCTAGCGGGATGCTGCCATAGAGGCAGATCTTCACCCACTTCAGCTGCTTTGCATCCATATCCGGCTTATAGAAGCGAAGGGCGAAAGAGCTCCAAAGAAGGGCGAAGAAGGCATCGAAGAAGACGGCCCCGATGATGGACATCGTGGCTTCGCCGCCATTCATCGCGTCAGCCCAATGGCTAACGACGTTGATGCCGCCCTGAAGGATGCCTCCTCCTAGAGCGAGCAAGCCAATGCTTCCTAGAAGCCTGACGAAGAGTTTTTTGTCAAAAGCGCTGTGCCTGCGATCCTTAATAAAGGAACGAAGAAGATAGATGAGCAAGCCAATGCCACCAAGCATCAGGATGCCGCCGATGATTAGATAAGCAATTCCCATAGAACAATATTATTATTCGATTTGGCCTAATTTCCTAGCCTTCTCTAATAGAGGTTTCAAGTATTGGCCGGTGTAGCTATTCGGGTTTTCGGCAACCGCTTCCGGGGTTCCCGTGGCCACGATGTTGCCGCCGCGATATCCGCCTAGCGGGCCAAGGTCGATAATCCAATCCGCAACCTTGATCATGTCGAGGTTGTGCTCGATGACGATGACGGTGTCGCCGTTGTCCACAATGGTCTGCAAGACCTTAATGAGACGCTTGACGTCATCGGTATGTAAACCGGTGGTCGGTTCATCGAGGATATAGATGGTTTTGCCCGTGGATTTCCTTTGTAGCTCCGTCGCTAGCTTAACGCGCTGGGCTTCGCCGCCAGAGAGCTGCGTCGCCGGCTGGCCAAGTTTGATATAGCCTAGTCCAACATCAACGAGGGTTTGGATCTTCTTAACGATCTTCGGACGGTTTTCGAAGAACTTAACGGCATCTTCGATGCGCATATCGAGGACGTCATCGATATTCTTGCCTTTATAGGTGCAAAGAAGCGTCTCTTCGTTGTATCTCTTGCCTTCGCATTCATCGCATTTTACGTAAACGTCGGGCAAGAAGGACATCGGGATTCTGGTCACGCCAGCGCCCTGGCACTTCTCGCAGCGACCGCCGGGGATATTGAAGGAGAATCTTCCTTTGTCATAGCCCCTGGCTCTAGCTTCATCGGTCTCCGCGAACAAGGCACGGATATCGTCGAAGACGCCGGTATAGGTAGCAGGGTTGCTTCTCGGGGTTCTGCCGATCGGCTCCTGGTCGATGTTGATCATCTTATCGACATTGGCGAGGCCGACAACTTTCTTCAAGGGGATGGGTTCGCCATCTTTCTTGCCGTTAAGCTCTTTATCGAGGGCACGGACGAGGGTCTCGTTAATGAGAGAGGACTTGCCAGAACCAGAAACACCGGTGACAAGGATAAGTTTGCCTAACGGAAATTTCACGTCGACATCATTGAGGTTATGGCAGTTCGCGCCTTTGATCTCAATGAACTTGCCATTGCCCTTTCTTCTTGTCTTCGGGACGGCGATGTATTCGCGGCCAGAGAGATAAGCGCCGGTAATGGATTCGGGACATGCCTCGATATCCTTAAGGCTGCCCTGGCAGACGACCTGTCCGCCATGGATGCCGGCCTTAGGACCGATATCGACAATATAGTCAGCAGCTCTCATCGTATCTTCGTCATGCTCGACGACGATGAGGGTATTGCCGATGTCTCTCATCTCCTTAAGAGTGGCGATGAGCTTATCGTTATCCTTTTGATGTAGGCCGATAGATGGCTCATCGAGAACATAGAGAACGCCAGAGAGTTTGGAGCCGATTTGGGTAGCCAAACGGATGCGTTGGGATTCGCCGCCAGAAAGGGTCATCGCATAACGGGACAAAGATAGGTAATCAAGTCCGACGTCGATGAGGAACTTCACGCGGTTATGGATTTCGCGCAACACCAAATCCGCGATGGCGTGATCGGTATTGGAGATGGTGGCGGAGATACGGTCGATCCACTCGCTGAGCTTATCGAGGGACAAGTCGCAGGCTTCGGCGATATTGAGGCCGCAGACCTTAACGGAAAGGGCGGATTCATTGAGACGGTGACCGTGGCAGGTAGTGCAGATGGTATCCCTCATGAAGGATTCATAGTAATTGCTCATCCATTCTGAGCTGGTCTCGCGATAGAGTCGCTCAATGCGGGTCTTAACACCTTCGATGACGCCTCTTCTATTGGTTTTGTTTCCGCTGGAGGAGGTAAGGGTATATTCAAGATAGTCTGGGGAACCGAACAAGACGATGTCCTGCTCCTTCTTGGTCAAATCTTTCCACGGCTTATCCTGGGAGATTCCATATTTTTTGAAGAGGATCTCATATTCCTGCCATTCGAGGTTGGTGGTTCCGACGATATTGGCGAGGTAGCGGATGGCGCCATGCTTGATGCTCTTAGTTGGATCTGGGATAAGGAGGTCGATCGCGACTTCGCGCTTAATGCCAAGTCCTTTGCAGTCTGGGCAATAGCCTAGTGGCGCATTAAAAGAGAATAGGCGCGGTTCAAGCTTCGGCACGGAGAAGCCGCACTTGGGGCAGCAATGGTGCTGAGAAAGAAGCTTCTCTCCCTTATCGGAGAGGATGATCATGTATCCCTTGCCCCAATCAAGGGCAAGTTCGACGTCATCGGTGACTCTGCTTCTAAGGCCTTCTTTGATGACGAGGCGGTCGATGACGATATCAAGGCTGTGTCTCTTGTTCTTCTCTAGTTCGCCGACCTCGTCGAGGAGTTTGATCTCTCCATCAACGCGCACACGAACGAAGCCCTGTTTCTTAAGCTTTTCGATGGTCGCGGCCTGGGTGCCTTTCTCATTGCTCACCACAGGGGCAAGGATTTGAATCTTGCTGCCTTCGTCATAGTCAAGGATGGTGTTGGCCATCGCAACAGGGGAATAGGCTTGGATCGGCTCATTGTGATTTGGGCAATAGGGAACGCCGATGCGCGCGAAAAGAAGACGTAGATAATCGTAGATTTCGGTGACGGTGCCGACGGTGGAACGCGGGTTATGGCTGGTCGACTTCTGGTCGATGGAGATGGCAGGAGAAAGGCCGTCGATCTGATCGACGTCCGGCTTTTCGAAGCCGCCAAGGAATTGCCTGGCGTAAGAGGATAGCGACTCGACGTACCTTCTTTGGCCTTCGTTGAAGATGGTATCGAAGGCAAGCGTCGACTTGCCAGAGCCCGATAGGCCCGTAAAAACGGTCAATGACCCCTTTGGGATATCGACGTCTACGTTCTTGAGATTGTTCTCCCTTGCCCCGCGGACAAGTATCCAGTTTTTGGAATTTTTTTCACCGAAATCATTCATAGCAGTCGAATTATACCCAACTGACAGGCATCTCGATACCCAAATGCACCCCTATAGGGGTGTACGTTTTTATAGATTTCATTACCGAGGTGTGTATAATAGACCTCGCCGGGACGTAGCACAGCTTGGTAGTGCGCTACCTTGGGGTGGTAGAGGTCATGGGTTCGAATCCCACCGTTCCGACCAGTTTGCAAAGATGGGCTCGAGTGAAATCGAGCCTTTTTTATTATCTATATGTACAGATAAGAGAAAAGATCTCAGGCCGACGCCTGAGATCTTTTTCACTAATTCGTTTTTGGAAGCGATTAGGCACCGAACTTCTTGATGTCTTCCCAACGCTGCTTAGCGTACTTCTCGCACTTGGTGAGGAGTTCTTCAGCATGCTCGGGGTTAACGACTGGAAGCTGGGAGAAACGGGTCTCCTGCATGACGAAGTCGCGAAGCTTGGAGAAGTCCGGTTCCGGGCAGTCCAAGGTGAGCGGGGACTTGCCCTGCTCTTTTAGACGCGGGTCATAGCGGAAGGTGGTGAAGTAACCGCACTCGACGGCCTTCTTCTCTTCCTTGATGGAGTTCACAAGGCCACCCTTGATGTGCTGTTCTGCGCACGGGGAATAGCAGATAACGAGGGACGGACCATTGTAGGATTCCGCTTCCTTGAGGGCCTGGATGGCTTTGGCCGGATTGGCGCCGAGAGCGATCTGAGCGACATAGACGTGACCATAGGTCATAGCCATGAGAGCAAGGTTCTTCTTGGCTTCTTTCTTGCCAGAAGCAGTGAACTTATTGATGGAGCCGGTCTGGGAGGACTTGGAAGCCTGGCCGCCGGTGTTGGAATAAACTTCGGTGTCGAGAACGAGGACGTTGACGTCTGCTTCGTTAGCAAGGACGTGGTCGAGTCCGCCGTAGCCGATATCGTAGGACCAGCCGTCGCCGCCAACGATCCAAACGGACTTGTCGACGAGGTCGCGCTCGTAGACGCGGAGTTCCTTGACGCCTTCGTTCTTGGAGGCATCAACGAGCTTGAGGAGTTCCGGAACCATCGCTTTGATGACATCGCGGTTCTTAATATTGGCGAGGTATTCGTCAAGTTTGGCCTTGAGTTCAGGCTCAACATCCTCAGCAGCCTTCGCTTCGTTCATGATGCGAACGATCTGAGCCATCTTCTGGTCAGAGGCGATACGCATACCGAAGCCGTATTCGGCATTGTCTTCGAAGAGGGAGTTAGCCCAAGCAGGTCCGTTCTTGCCGTTGTCATTGACAAACGGGGTGAGCGGGGTGCTGCCGCAGTAGATGGAGGAGCAGCCAGTCGCGTTGGCAACGAGCATATCCTGACCGAAGAGCTGGGAGACTAGGCGATAGTACGGGGCTTCGCCGCAACCAGCGCAAGCGCCAGGGACTTCCATGTACGGCTTCTTGAAGGAAACGCCTTTGACGTTGTTCTCAAGAGCGGCCGGGAACTGGCCCTTCTTCTCAGAGACATGGGCGTAGAGGTAATCCGCGCCTTCCTGCTGAGCAGACTGGGTGTGGGCGTCGACCATGGTGAGGGCGAAGTGGTCATTGCCAAGTTTCTTAGCAGTGGCATTGGCCAAGCATTCGGAGACGCAGAGACCGCAGCCGATGCAGTTCTCAGTAGAGACCTGGATGCGATACTTGAGGGACTTATCGGCAGTGCCGACAGCCGGTTTGACACCGTTCTTAACAATGTCCGGTGCAGCGGCGAGCTCTTCCTCGTTGAGGAGGTACGGACGGATGGTAGCGTGCGGGCAGACGAAGGCGCACTGGTTGCACTCGATGCAGTAGGTCGGGTTCCAAACCGGGACGCGGTCAGCGATGGCGCGCTTCTGACGGAAGGTGATGTTCTCGTTCATGGTGCCATCGAGAAGCTCATGCTTCATGAAGGCGGAGGTCGGGAGCTCATCACCGTCAAGGCGGTCGATGACTTCGACATATTCGTCGTAGTAGGTGTCGCCGGAATCAGCGGAGATAACCTTCTGGACCGGAAGCTTGACCCATTCCGGATCAACAGCGACCTGGCGGAGGCCCTGGGCGCCGGTATCGATGGCGCGATAGTTCATCTCAACGACATCCATGCCCTTCTTCTCATAGGTCTTCTTGGCGAACTTCTTCATCCAAATTTCGGCCTGTTCATAAGGCATGATCTGTGGGGAAAGTTTGAAGAAGGCAGCCTGGAGGGTGGTGTTGGTGTGACGACCCATGCCAGCTTCCATAGCTAGCTTGTTGGCGTCGATGACGTAGAACTTAGCTTCTTTCTCGGCGAGGAGGTGCTTCATGCGGTTCGGCATAGACTTGATGAGGGTCTCATCGTCCATGGAGGTGTTGAGCAAGAAGGTGCCGCCCTGCTTCAAGTTGGCGATCATATCGAACTTGAAGATATAGGTGTCGAGGGAGCAGGAGATGAAGTCAGCGTTCTTGACGTAGTATTCGGAGTGAATCGGCTTCTTACCGAAGCGGAGGTGGCTACGGGTGGTTCCACCAGCCTTACGGGAGTCATACTGGAAGTAAGCCTGAGCATATTGGCCAGTGGCGTCGCCGATGATCTTGATGGAGGACTTGTTGGCAGAAACGGTGCCGTCAGATCCTAGGCCATAGAACAGGCAGGAGGTGTAATCCTGATCGATCTTGAAGGACTCATCGACAGGAATGGATAGGCCGGTGACATCATCCTTGATGCCGACGGTAAAGCCAGTCCAGTTCTTGGCAGAGCCGAGGAAGTCGTAGACGGACTTAACGTCTTTCGGCTGGGTATCCTTGGAGGATAGGCCATAACGGCCGCCGATGATTTCTTCAAAGCTGCGGCCAACCTGAGCCATAGCAGCGAGGACATCGAGGTATAGAGGTTCGCCTTCAGCACCATTTTCCTTGGTGCGGTCGAGGACGGCGATCTTCTTAACGGTAGATGGGATAGCTTCGGAGAGGAGCTTCGGGCTGAACGGACGATAGAGGTGGACCATAACCATACCAACCTTCTCGCCCTTCTTGTTGAGTTCATCGATGACTTCACGGGCGGTCTCGGAGACGGAACCCATGGCGACAATGATGCGCTCAGCTTCAGGATCGCCATAATAGACGAACGGAGCATAGGTGCGGCCAGTGAGGCGGCTCGCTTCCTTGAAGTACTTCTCAGCGACTTCGATGACGTGATCGAAGTGGCTGTTCTGGGCTTCGCGGCCCTGGAAGTAGATATCGTCGTTCTCAGCGCCACCGCGAGTTACGGCGTGGGTGTGCGGGTTAAGAGCACGAGCGCGGAATTCTTCGACCTTGTTCATCGGGAGGAGCTTCTTCCACTCTTCCTTGTCGACGAACTCGACGTTCTGAACTTCGTGGGAAGTACGGAATCCGTCGAAGAAGTGCATAACCGGGGTGCCGGCGTCGATAGCGACGAGGTGGGCAACCGGTGCGAGGTCTGCGACCTCCTGGACGGAGTTGGAGCAGATCATGGTGATGCCGGTCTGGCGAACGACATAGATGTCCTGATGGTCACCGAAGATGGAGAGGGAACGGGTGGCTAGGGAACGAGCGGCAACGTGAAGGACCGCCGGTAGAAGCTCACCGACCCACTTGTAGATGTTCGGGATCATGAGGAGCAAGCCCTGGGAAGCGGTGAAGGTGGTGGAAAGAGCGCCAGCCTGGAGAGCTCCGTGGACTGCGCCGGACGCGCCGGCTTCGGACTGCATTTCAACGACTTTGACCGGGGCGCCGAAGAAGTTCTTCTCGCCCTTGGAGGCCATAAGGTCGACATTCTCAGCCATCGGGGAGGACGGCGTGATTGGGTAAATGGCCGCTACTTCAGTGAAGTAGTAGCTTTCCATCGCGGCCGCAGTGTTGCCGTCGACGGATTTCATCGTCTTTTTGATTTCTGCCATTATGTGCAAAATCTCCTTTGCCCGTTTAGTATAGGAGTTTGAATTTGCACACTCAATGATGAAAAAGAAGAAAGACCCTATAGGGTCTATTTTTTACGCCCGTTTTTTGCCTAGAAAATCAAACAACTTGTATACATTTTTTGCAAAGAAGAAAAATCGTATACCAAGAGTATGAAAAAACGTCCGCTTAGGGACGCTTCTTCGTTTTTTTGGCTTCCGGGCTTTTACGCTTACGGATTTCGTTATCCACGAGTTTTCTCAAGATGACGAGGTCTTCATCCGTCATGATGTAGCTGGGGTCGATAAGTCCGCCGACGGAGGTGAACTTACGGTAGACGAAGTCGGAGATGGAACGGTAATCCAGCAGCTCAGTATTCTTGACGACTACGCGCTTAACGGATTCCTTCTCCTTCTTCCCCTCTGGTTTCTCCTCGCAGTAGGCTTCCATCTCGGGAAGGAAGTCTCTGCAGTTGATGGAGGGATCAAGCATGATCATCGGTGCGAAATAAGAAATCTTATCTCCGAGGACATCAGGATATAGGCCGACTAGACGAGACAAAGCATCGAGGGTGATAACCTTCTTTTTGCTACGCTTTATCGCGCCGGCAATCTTGCGGATATCGTTTTTATTTGGCGATTTTTCCATACGTTTTTATTATAGACAACTAGGCTTTTTTCTTAAGTGAAAAATTGACGTTATTCTCCACTTTGCTTCCTTGGCTTTTCTAGCAACAAAAAAGAGCCAAGCGGCTCATAATTTAGGGTTTCCTGATGCCTCCTAGTCAATTCTAGGAGGATCGTTCCGATCACCGAAGCGATCATCTATCATAACCGCCCAACGGCAGGTTATTTCAATGGATGGTGGACCGTGAGGGACTCGAACCCGCGACCCGCTGATTAAGAGTCAGCTGCTCTACCAACTGAGCTAACGGTCCACGCTTTGCGCTTTTGCGCTCGATTAAGATATACCGCTGACCCTAGTCTGGCAAGTGGTTTTTTTAAAAATTTTTAAATATTTTCTATTTTGCTGACGCCAGGGCCCCTTTTCGGGCATTAATCTTCGTATTCCGGATGGAAATCGACGGGTTTTTTCTCGCCGTTGACCCCCTCTAGGAGGATCTCGCTCTTAGAGAAATAGAGTTTGGACTTGCTGCAGTCGACCTCATAGAGGCCGAGCATGTAGTCCGCTAGCCCCTGCTTCTTCTTAGAGAAAGCCATGAGGGAGAAGGAGATAAGGAAGGGGATCGCGAAGGTGAAGGGGGAAAGGATCAGTTCAGCGAAATAGAAGATGGCAAACCTGGCAAAGCTTCTCCCGAAGCTAGGAACGAGGAGATTGCTGTCGGCGACGCCGATGCGGTACATCCATTTGCCAATGGTCATCCTGCCGCGGCGAAAGAAAAGCGTCGGCACGAAATAGACGAGAATGCCGCCAGCTAAATAGGCAGGAAGAAGCTCACCCGCAAAGAGGGTGGCGCTCTCCCATTTGCCTAATTCGAGGTATCCCGGCACCTCGGTGATGAGGTAGGCCTGGCAATAGTTATCGATATAAGGGCCATAGGCGTTATGGAAATAAGCCTCGGCTTTGGCCGCGCACTCACTGTTTTCCACAATTTCGCCCGCGTCGTTTTTGACGAAATAGGGGACGCCTTCATATTTAAGGTCCGCGCCTAGGCGATAGGCATCATAGGAATCCTGGACCTTCTTTTGGGATTCCGCTCCCGCCTTATCGCCGACATATTTGATGAAATTGGTGATAACGTCCCTGGAGACGGCCTTCTTCGCATAACCGGTGTAGCCAGTGGTATCAGCATCGATAAAGCTGACGATATCAAGGGACTTAGTGCCCTCAACATGGTACATGCCGCTTTCTTTGCGGATAGAGAGAATCTCATCCTCCTTGGCGATGTAGCCAGGGGTATGGGTCACGATCGCGCGGATGCCGATGAATAGGCCAAGGGTCACAAGCGCGAAAAGGATGAAATCCATCAGGTTGGCGAAGACGCGGTGATGGAACTTAGGCGTCACGTATTTGATTTCGGTAATAGAGTTGCGTTCCATTAGAAGGTATATCCTTTCGCGCGATAGATTTTGGATAGGTCATCCGAGGTGATAAGGACGCTAGAACTGAGCAAATCGCTTAAAGTCCTATTGTAATGATCAAAGAGGAGATAGAAGAGGGAGATGATCGCCGCAAGCAGCGACATCGCGGAGACCGGGAAAAGGAAAGGCAATGAGAAGAGTTCGTTGAAGCCAACCGCGCCCCAAGGGACAAACACCAAGGAGCCAAGGTTAAACAGTAGGCCATAGCCGAAATGAATGAGGATGTTACGACGCTTCTCCAACACCAAGGTCTTGGAGTTGACTCTTTCAATCTTCAAGGCAAGCATGCCGATGGTCTTTCTTCCTTTATTAATGAAAGGCACGAGCGCGAAGTCAATAAGCATCGCGATCAGCATCGAAGACGCAGCAGAGGCCAAGATGACGTACTTCTCCACGTCCATGACCTTCTCTACTTCTGCCTGCATCGCCTTATAGGAGATACCATTATAAGTGAGGTCATTCTCAAGGATATTTTTGATAAGATTGCTATAGCCCTGGAGGAAGATCTTATTTTGGAACTTCTGGTAATCGCTAGCGCCCTGGGCGGACATCGTGTCCTTCGCATCGAAATAGGGTTTGAATTCCTCCACGTACTGATTCTTTAAAGCCACCGCGGAGTCAGAGATATCGAAAAATGAGGTTTTCTCGTCTAGCGAGGTATAAAAGGATTTAAGCCCCACGTAGTCGTTGCGGATATCGACGAAGTAATGCTTGAAGACCTCCGTGCCCTCGCTTTCGCCAAGAACAAGCGATTTCAAATAGATGTCGTAGGTATTCAAGAGGCTGCCGGCAAAATATTCGGACTTCTCATTTTCGCTGGAGGTCGCGAAAAGAAGCTTATTGCCATAGAGGACGGAATCTCTCCTACTAGCGGCGGAGATGCTCTCTTCCATCTTGGCGTTAAAATCCACGGAGGCCTTGGCAAGAGGAAGAGCCGCCATATGGAATAAGGACAAAGCGAAAATGAAGCAGATAAAGAAGTCCGCCAGGTAGGCAAGGATCCTCTTTCCTAGGGAAAGTGGGGTCACGTCTAGAACCGTCGGTTCCGCTTTGTTCTCATTCTCGTTAATCGGCATGGGCATATTATGGACTTTTGGCGTTTCAAAAGTAGGTCAATTATCGCACATGGGCAGAATAAGAACAAAACCGAAATGAATTTCGGTCGGAACTCGGGCGAACCCGAGTTTTTTTGCTAGAATTAGGCATGCGCGGCCCGTTCAGGA
>CADCPN010000058.1 GCA_902803375.1 uncultured Erysipelotrichaceae bacterium
CTCTAAGTCTGCCTGGTCCGGCAGCGGAAATATTATAAATCAACGGCGGGGACTATTCAAAAAGCCCGCATGTGCACTTTTTGCCTTATATCGTTATTAAACATATCTACCCAATAGTTAGATAATCTATTGCGATATTTGGAAGATAACATCTCCGAAAAAGAGATAACCTCTTCTTCTTTTGGTAGTTCGCGCACTACCACGGTTTTTAATTTGAGAAATTGATATTTGCCAATGAATTCAGCCCCCGCCCAATAGTACGCTTTAAAATGGTCTGTTACTGGATCGCCAGTTTTTAATTTCTCAAGTTCTAGTGTAGGTTTACGTTCTACAACGCCAACTTTTTCAATGTCATCGCATTGCTCGGAAATCGGTTCCTCTAATATTATATTTGACATATCTGCATGTCCTTTCTCCTACAGAAAAGATGTAGGCACTTTGTTTTGGACATGCTAATATATATTTGTCTACGTGCTTCGAGCATGTCCACAATCGCAACTAGTTCCAGTGGTTGCGATTTTTAGTTTTTTGCTTTTTGCGGCATTAAAAACTCCTTTCAGTTTCAGCAGTTGTCTCTTTAGTATTCCATACGGTTATCCTCCTTATCTGGTCTAATAAGAATATTTAAATCAAATAACCTATAAAGAACCGGGTTGTAATTAATGCCATACATGTTCGCTAACATAGCGATGTGTTTTTTCATGAATGGCTTATATTCAATCGGTTCATCAGGTATATTCTTATAACGCATTGATTTGAAGAACGCCTTTTTAATAACTTTTCTAGGCATGATAACCGCGGCGCATAGATAATTATTTTGTCTTTCAATGATATCTCTATCGCTCATTTTAGAGTTCCAAAAAGTTTTCTCTAAAGATTTAGAGTCACAAATTTGAATGATGTTTTCTGGATGGTCTTTGAAATACTCTTGGTCTTTAATCCAATGGCAATTTTCATGGGTGCAAACAAATATTTCTTTCTTTTTGTATTTCTTCTTATCTACAAGGACGTTGTTTATAACAATCGTCCCCTTTTTAAATGGTTCAAGATGTGGCTTATCTCCTTTTTGATACGTTCCTTTATCCCAAACATAGAATTGCTCATCGGCAAAGAAAATAAGGCCTAAAAGTTGTTCGTTTGGCGATATATATTTCCATTCGACATCCAAGCCTTGATTTTCTAGCAAATCATATGGGTCCAATGGCAAAACTTTCTCCAACCTTTCTGGATAATATCTTCTATTAATATCTTCTGCCATTAATTCCAAGGTTTCTCTGGAATAGAAATACTTTTTGAACATTTTCGCGCCTATTTGCTTCCTTTCATCATTTTCTCGATGATTTGAAGCCATTCCTCATCACCAAGATTGAGCTCTTTCGCCCTTCTCAATGCCACTCTGACATTTTGGTTATCACTAACATATTCAGTAATGTCTTTGGCAATCTCGTTTTTACTGTTCGCCGCCAAATCGAATAATGTGTTTTTGTCTTCGTCATTCAATTTCAAAACGTGCGCCATAGCTTCTAGAATATCTTGCGTTGGGGCATTCCTTTTTCCTTTTTCTATATCACTTACATATGAAGGGGCGATTTTAAGTTCGTCAGCGAATGCTCTGAGTGTGATGTTTAACGATCGTCTTTTTTCTTTTACGAATTCTCCAAAAGTCATTTTGCTCTCCTTTGTTGACAAGTTCGCTTGTCTGCTAACAATATAACAATGCCAAAACAAACGGTCAACTCATTTTCATGAATTTATTTGCTGAAGTTCGAAACTCCTATACCTTGCCTATAGATAATGGCGACTTAATTTCAACCTTAAAGATAAAAATAAGGCCTTAACAATGGTCTCTACAAATTACTTATAATCTATGATTCTATTTCTTAAAAATCTTTGTATTGACATATGGGGCCAAAAAAAGAGATAAATCGTAATCTTAAGTGCAACACTTTGAGATGGCTTCGGACATCAATTTCGATGGGGATGTCCGGTCGTTGCATTTCCTAGGTCTATCGTTAATCAGGCTCGTCTTTTTATCAATAGGGACCTGGGTATATGAAGTGCTATCAATAAAGTAGGATATTAGCCAAGTTATCATTAACATGCACACATCACCCAATGGTCTGGGCGGCGCACGCGCGGGAAAGGATTCGCGGATGGAATAGCATCCGTTCACGGAATCGGAAAGATATATCGGAAGGCTTAAGTGCGATGGAGCCGTAAACGACAACGCAATACCGCGCTTAATCGATGATGCGACCTTCAACAAAGCCCAGGAGCGTAGAGCCCAAAGAAGGCATTGCGGAGGCGCGTTCCAAGCCAACGTGGAATATTCTTTGACCGGCAAGTTGTTCTGCGGGGAATGCGGAGAGATGCTTATCGGGGAATCTGGCACATCGAAGAGCAAGAGGCTCTATTCCTATTACCACTGCCTAGGCGCAAGGGCCCATAAATGCGATACCAGGAGGCTCTTGAAGGAAGACGTCGAGAACACAGTCGCCTTGCTCATTTTTGATTCCCTCAAGGAAAGAAAGCCATTAATGAAGTCGCCGACCGCATCTATCGCGCCCAAAGGCAGGACTCTACGGAACTGAGCAGATTAAAAGGCCAACTCTCTAGCGTTCAAACCCAAATTGGGAACTTCGAGAAGGCAATCGGCATGGGCATCATCACCGAGACGGCCAAAAGCGCATTGCTGAGGCTCGAGGGCGAGAAGTCCGATTTGGAGAAAAGGATCCAGCGTGAGCAAATCACGAACCGCCGATACACGAAAGCCGAAATCGTCGCATCTCTGGAGATACTTGGAGACTACTTATCCGAAAACGATATGCAAAAACGCGCCTTATTCGAAACTTTCATAGATAAGGTTGTTGCCTACAAAGGCGGAGAGATAGTCGTAAACGTCGATGTCTTCGGCACAAAAGCCAAAATCGAAAGCATCGATGGCGTAGTCAATGGTGTTCTTACGGAGAAGCTAGTGCTCCGCCGGGTAGAATCGGTACGAACGCTGTGCTGTCATCAGTCGGGGTTCGTTGTTGCAGGCTATCTTCGCAAAAGAAGGTAAACCAAGCAAAAAGTCGTCCTAAACTGGGCGACTTTTTGCTTTATTTAACAGATTAAGCAGCAGGCGGGCTGGGCGTGATCAAGATATCGATGTGCGATTGAGATGCAGGTAAAAATGTTTAAAGCCCTCAAATTCATCCTTTTGGGTGACTATCGTCATGTAGTTTATTATCAATATCGGCTTTCTTTGCTAAAAGTTTGGTCAACCAGCCTATCGCCATCAAGGCTTAGATGAGACATTTCCCTAATCCTGTCATACAAGCCTTTAATCGCTTCAAAACTAGCGAAGAATCCTTGGCTTGAGAAAGAAGCCGTCCCGGAGCTGCAGAGAATCATTGCCGAGATATTCGGATGAAGAAGCAAAGAGCGGTTTCTCTCTATGTTGCCTAAACAACTTACTTTTTTCCCTTTTTCTATTACACTTCTTGTGGAGAAAGGAAGGAGAAAAGGAAACATGATGAAAGAAAAAGCTGGCGTCGTCTTCTCTATTGCAAAAGACAATGCCCCGGTCCCTTTCTGCACGATTTCCAAAAGTGTATCGACTGGAAAAAATTCCATCGCCTATTTCTCATTAGCCGCCGATACCGATATCAGCGCAGAGAGCCATCCGAAAAGGAAAATCCTATTGGTGGCGGATGGCGATTTGGAAGTCTATAGCCGCGAAGGCGAAAGAGGAGTCTTAAAGGAAGGAGAGTTCATTCTTCTTCGAAGCGGAATCACCGCTGGGAGCAGAAGCAATTCTGGGACTGTCTATACGGAAATTACCTTAGAAAAGGAGGATATTATGAATCAAACAATCAAAGCAGGAGAAGTCTTCAAGCTGGCGGATTTATTGCCGTATCAGGATGGGAAGATCGTCAATATGGATATCGTCAAAGGAGAGGGAATGAAGTTTGCCCTTCTCTCCTTTGGAGAAGGCACCGGGCTTTCCGAGCATGCCGCTCCCGGGGAGGCGATTGTCTTCGCTTTAGACGGAAAAGCCATCATTGGATACGAAGGAAAGGAATATCCGATCCAGGCCGGCGAGAACTTCCACTTCGCCAAAGGCGGAAGGCATTATGTCAAAGCGGACGGCCGCTTCAAGATGGCCTTGCTTCTTACGTTAGAGTAGGTTTTCTCTTTCTTTCGTCAGCAGATGAAAGTGGTTTTTCTCATAATCGATCAGTCCCTCTTTTCGCAACTTCGAGAGCTCATTGGAAAGAGCGCTTCGTTCGGCGAAGAGAAAATCGGCAAGCTGCTGACGATCGAAAGGGATGTCGAAATAGGAAGAGTGCTGGCGGATGGATTCCGATGAGAGATAGGCGAGAATCTTATCTTTCAGCGTGGGCTGAGTGATATAGGTGAGCTTTTCCCGCAAAGTGAGATTTCTTTTGGCCAATAAAGCGAAGAGATTGTCAATGAGCCTTGCATGGAAGGGGCAGGCGGAAGAACACATGTGAAGCAAAGATGGGAGATCGAGGAAGAGGAGGACGGTTTCTTCATCGGCAACCACATCGGCGTTAGGAACTCCTTGCGAGGCAGCATAAGTCTCCCCGACGATATCGCCAGGGAGAACGGCATTGACGATATGTCTTTTTCCCCAGTAGTCGTACCACTCGGCATGCGCTTTCCCAGAGAGAAGAAGAGCAGCCGTTGTGATTTTCTCTCCCATACGGAAAATGACTTCTCCCTTTGCATATCTGACCTTTCGGCTTTTTAAGCAGACGAGCAGAATGCGGATTTCTTCTTTTTGGATGCCTAAGAATAGAAGCGATCCTTGAAGCGTCTGCTCCTCGTTTTCCGTGATCTTTGGCATCTGCATGCTCTTTATTTCCTCGATCATGTTTTCTTTTCTCCTTTTTGTTGCCTAGACAACATACATGTTACGCCTTTCCCTTTATTCTAGAAAAGGAAAGGGAAACGATTTCCCGGAGATAAGGAGATAAACTATGGAAAAGAAACTCGATCTCAGCCGTTCCGTCTACGAATTGGTCAGCGAATATCCGGAGTTGGCGGATATCCTTTATAACGTCGGTCTAAAAGACATCAAAAAGGCAAAGATGTTTCATTCGGTCGCAAAGCTGATGACGATACCTAAGGGCGCCAAGATGAGAGGCATCCCGATGGAGAAAATCATTCTTGCCCTAAGCAGCAACGGCTTCGTTTTAGAAGGAGAGATGCCTTCGGGGGCAGCTTCGAAAGAACCAAAGCCTGAAGAAAAGAAAGAAGAAGAACCCCTTACGAGGACGACTCAGCTAAAGAACTATCTTCGCCGCCTCGGCAAAGGGGAATCGCTAGAGAGCGTCCGCGCAGATTTTGTCGCTCATTTCTCGGATGTCGAAGCCTATGAGATTATGGAAGCGGAGCAGGAGCTCATGGAAGAAGGGGTTCCTCTTAACGAAGTGCAGCAGCTTTGCGATATCCACTCGGCCTTGTTCCACGGAGCGACCAGAGAAGAGCAGATTGCAAACGCGGAAGAAGAGGTCATGGCCTCGCAGCAAAGAGCTTGGCTGCAGCAACAGCTGCCCTCAATAGAAGAGGCGGAAGAAAGCGATGAAAAAGAGAAAGCGAATCTCAAAGAAATCCCTGGGCATCCTCTTTCTATTTTCGCCAAAGAGAATATCGCTCTCACCGCTTTGATCGATGACGCCTTCAAGCGTCTAGACGCGCAAAAAGAATTAGGAGAACTTTTCCCCAAGATCCGCGAAGTCTCTATCCACTATGCGAAAAAAGGAGACCTGCTCTACCCCCTTCTTAAGGCGCGATACGATATCACCGGCCCTGCGGAAGTCATGTGGACGGTCGATGATGAAATCCGCGATGAGCTCTCCCAATTAGCGGCTATGGAGAATCCTGACGCCTCTATGCAAGCGCGTCTAAAGGCGGTTCTTAAAAGGGCTCAGGAGATGATCTATAAGGAGGATAATATCCTCTATCCTATCTGCGCAGAGAATTTCACCGAAGAAGAATGGATGGCGATCTACCAGGATAGCAAGGATTATCCCCTCTGCTTCGGGGTTAGGAAAGAAGTCTGGAACGAAGCGGAAGCGAAGAAAGAAAGCAAAGCGACAACCAATAGGGAAGGGGAAGTCGTTCTTCCTCTTGGGCATATGAGCGTCGCAGAGCTTACCGCCATGCTCAATACCATCCCGCTGGAGATCTCCTTTATCGACGAGAAGAACATCAACCGCTTCTTCAATGAGGGCCATAAGGTCTTCAAGAGACCTTCGTTGGCTCTCGATCGAGAAGTCTTCGCCTGCCATCCGCCGAAAGTCGAACCGATGGTAAGAGCCATCCTCGACTCCTTCCGCTCCGGAGAAAAGGATTCCGTCGATGTCTGGATGAAGAAAAACAATCGCACTTATCTCGTCCGTTATATGGCCGTAAGGGATAAACAGAAGCACTATCTCGGTGCGTTAGAAGTCGTTCAGGACATGGAGTTTGCCAGAGAGCACTTCGCAAATTAGTCGATAAGTTGTTTTATCTCCCTCCTCTTCATTGAGGAGGGATTTGCCATTTTCAGGCGACTTGTTTCTACCTTTTCTTGGCTTTTAGTACATACCTCCTCCACGGGTGGTTAGGCCCGGGGACAAACTGCGGCCTTCCCATAGGCTTTGGCTTGTCTTCCTGCCGCCTTCTCTCGATTTGATGAGCGGGCAAAGCCTGCCATCAAGGATGGCGACCTAACCCGTCGTGAGCGTTTCCTCTTTTGCCTTTAAGATCAGCGATTTCACGTATGCTGGGCTCAATCCGTTCATAGTCCCATTCCTATGGAATAATCATCCCAGCCGGGGGATTAGGCGGAAACGAATAACCCAATAGCCACAGACAAAACCATATTTTATGGAAAGAACCATCGTGTTAAGATGACTTTGAATAGAAACCGAGGTAACCATGAGAAAACATCGCTCTTTGCTATGGCTGTCGCTATCCGCTCAATGCTTATTTTCCTGTGGCTCTTCGCTATATTTGGATAAGCCTTCCGATACAAACCTTGCTTTCTGGATTACGGAAAAGGTCTCGACATATGGCTTTCAGCTATCCAATTGCACCTATTTGCCTGGCATGTTTGGCGGCTCTATGTATTTAGATGGCCGATATGAGGCGATCAAAAATGATGCAGGCACCTTATCTGAGCCTGAGGTTCACGTCGTCTATACCGTTACCGCTTATCCTGATTATGCCTACGGTGGGCAATACGTGACTCGCATCGATATCACCGACCCCGAAATCTATGTATATGGCCTAACGTTCCTTTCCTCAGAAAGAGAAGTGTCTGCAACGATGAAGAAGCTGGGATTCACGCTCTCCTCCACCTCTAGCTGGAAAAAGAATAACTGCACGTTCTCCTTTGGCGAAAAAGGGATCTCAATCAACGCTTTCGTGTCCAATAAATATGGCATCCAATTCTAGATGTCCTATGCAAAGCAAGCAAAAGGGGAGACGTTTTGAACAGGCCACCCTTTTAAGTTTTTGATTAAGAAACGATGCCTAAGGCTAAGCCATTATAGATGTACGTTTGCCTTAAATAACGGGGCGAGGCAGGATTTGCCATTGCTGCTATCTAGAGGCTTGGGGGTGGATTCTCCACCAATAGAAGCGAGGATAAGGGGAAAAGCTAATAGAAGCAGTACCTGCTTTTTCATAGGGTTCCCCTTAGACGTTCCCATTTTCAGGTCCTTTTTTTCCTTCCATCTTTTTTCGTGGCCTTGCCCGCATGGAGAAACGAAACATGAACGCTTAATCGGTAAAGAGGTTATTGGCTTTACTTTACCGATTTCTGCTCCACAATAGGGAATGAATAGGATTCTCTTAAGGAGGAAATGCAAATGGTTGAGAAATGCTACGTCATGGTGAAGCCGGGCTTCACCGATTCCAAATTGATCCGCAGGGTCATCGCGCTTTTAGAAAGCAAAGGGGTCAAGATGGTCGACTTCGCCTACATCCATTACGATGAGGAAGTCGCGAAGCTCCACTACACCGAAAAGTCCGGAAAACCATATTTCCAGGAACTCGTCGATTACCTAACTAGCGATAAGGCCTTCGGCATGATCTATGAAGGCGAGAACGCCCTCGTCATCTGCCGCGAAACCGTTGAGGAGCTAAGGAAGACCCTTCCTGTGGAGTTCAACCTCAAGACCGATGTTATGAGGAACATCCTCCATTGCTCTTCCAAAACTCGCGTCGGCGATGAGATGCTTATCCTCGACACCCAGCGTGAGATCGCCCTCTTCGACTATTTGAAGAGAAAGCTTATCTAGCCTGCATTTTGCTTTTGATAGCATAGCCGCGAGGTTCCGCCCTTTTTGGCTTACGAATAAAATAGACGAGGGGACCTCGCCTTATTTCAGCTTTGCCCAGGTTTCTTCTTTGAAGCCGACAAGCACGGTTTCTTCGCTAAATAGAAGCGGCCTTTTCACAAGCATCCCATCGCTAGAGAGAAGGCGCAGCTGCTCTTCCTCGCTCATCGATGGAAGCTTTTTGGATAGCTCCATTGCTTTATATAGCTGCCCAGAGGTATTGAAGAACTTCTTTAGGGGAAGGCCGCTGCGTTCGTAGAGCTTTTTTAAGACTTCATAGGAGGGGTGTTCTTCTTTGATATCGATGACCTCGTGAGGAATGTTGTTGTCGCTGAGGTATTTAAGGGCTTTCGCGCAGGTCGAACATTTATGGTAGCAATAGACTTTGATCATAGGGAAACTCCTCTTTGCTTATTCCTATATCACTACGTTTGCCCTTCTAAATAAAGGCAGATGCTTCTTTTTATGGCAGAAAAACCCTCATTTCGGCCCGGATGGGCTAATCGTGGCGCATAAATGCAAGGAGGGACGGCTTTGGCCTATTCGCGGTCGATATGCCCAAGATGCCCCTTTTTTACCGCGAGTCTTACTCTTATAGATCGAAGGCGAAGCAAATCCCTTTGCCAAGTCGCTTCCTTCCTCTAAGATAGCCCCGCTTAAATCACTAAGAGGAAAAAATATGAAAATCGTTTACGCATCCAGAATGGGCCACGTCGAGGAAATCGTCAGCAAGCTCGGCTACACCGACGCCGTCAAGATCGTCAAGGGCGACGAGAAGGTCGAAGGCGAGTTCGTTCTCTTCACCTACTCTGACCTCGTTGGAGAGACTCCGGCTATCGTCGAATCTTTCCTTGCCAATAACCCCGGTCTCAAGGCCGTCGTCGGCTCCGGCTCCAAAGCCCGCCACCCCGAGACCTTCAACTTCGGCGCCATCAAAGTCGGACAGAAGTACAACGTCCCGGTCCTTGCCACCCTTGATCTCGGTGGCACCGACGCTGAGCTAGAGGCCATCAAAAACGCCATCGCCGCTCTTTAATGAAAAATAACATCTTTCGAATTTGGCTAAGGCAACCGCCTTGGCCTTTTTTCGCTAGCCTTGCCATAATCGGAACGCGATTAAATCGCAGGCGTCATTGACGGCGTCCACGTTGAAGCCATCGAAGATCCTTTTGTGAAGGAATAGAGGCATCTAGATGAAATTGCCAATGAACAAGCAAGAGGCAAAACCATAGACAAAATCAAGGGAAAGCAAATGAACTCCCAAAAAAGAGTAAACGTTTTCGTAAAAACCTTTCTCTCTTTCTTTTTCCTAAGCTACAATGAAGGTAAGGCAAAGCAAATGAAAACTTCCAAAGTCTTTGGCATCCTCTTCGTCGTCCTCGCTTTCGGCTTCTTTGCGCTTGGCCTAGGGCTATTTGTCAAAGGGGCGATTGACCCAAAGTTCAATTCCGAATTTGAGATTTGGCCATTGTCTGCGACTCTTAGCCTGCTGCTAGGCGTTTGCCTTGCTGCTCCGGGAATGTCTTTTTGCCTTAGCAAAGAGCAATGGGAATAAGCCTTCCAAAAATCGATAACGATCCCGCCACGTAGGCGGGATTTTGCTTTAGTTGGTGCAAAGGAGTCGAGAAAGAGGGGACAAGAGGCTATAGTTATGCCGTCAAATTTGCTTCTGCAGGCAAAATAGGAGAACGTTAACGATGCAGAATTTTACTTATTGCACCCCCACCAAGATCATCTTCGGCAAAGGAGTGATCGAAACTCTTCCCGCCACATTGGAAAAGTATGGCAAGAGGGTCTTGTTCACCTATGGCGGCGGCTCCATCAAGAAGATCGGCCTTTACGAGAAAGTCAAAGAGCTTCTTAAGGATTTTGAGGTTATTGAGCTTCCTGGCATCCAGCCCAACCCAAAGTACAATCCTTCCGTGCTCGCTGGCGTCCGCCTATGCAAGGAGCACAAGGTTGATGTCATCTTAAGCGTTGGCGGCGGCTCCGTCTTAGACTGCTCCAAAGCCATCGCTTCCGGCGCCTGCTATGAAGGCGAGACCTGGGATCTTATCACCGGCAAGGCAAGAATCACCCGCGCCCTCCCGATTGTCGACATCATCACCCTCGCCGCCACTGGCTCTGAATACGATAATGGCGGCGTCATCTCCCGCACCGAGACCAACGACAAAGTCGGATTCGGCAGCCCCTATACCTTCCCCAAGGTCTCCTTCCTTGATCCGGAATACACCTATTCCGTCTCTAAGTGGCAGACCGCTGCCGGCACCGCCGATGCAATGAACCACATCATGGAGCAGTATTTCTGCGCGGATACCACCCTCCTTAACGATGGCATGTGCGAATCCGCCCTCAAGGCCCTCATGGTCATGGGCAAGCGCGCCTACGATAATCCGGAAGACTATCAGGCTAGAGCCGAGATGATGTTCAACTGCACCCTTGCCTGCAACGGCATCTATTCTTGCGGCAACTCTTCTTCCGGCTGGCCTTGCCATGGCATTGAACACGCCCTTTCTGGCTACTATGACATCACCCATGGCGTCGGCCTTGCCATCATCACCCCGAGATGGATGAGGCATATCCTTAACGAAAACACTCTTGAGCGCTTCGTCAAATACGGCGTCAATGTCTTCGGCATTGACCCGACTCTTGATAAGTACGAGATCGCTAGTAGAGCCATCGACGCCACAATTGATTTCTTCCGTAGCCTCAATATCCCGATGCATCTAAAGGAAGTCGGAATCGATGAGTCTCGCCTTTCTGAGATGGCCCATCATGTCACCGTCAATGAGGGGCTAGAGAACGCCTATGCCCCGCTTAAGGAGCAGGACATCCTCGAAATCCTCACCGCCTCTTTGTAAGCAAGTCTTGGCCAGCCTTCACGGGTTGGCCTTTCTTTACTGAAATACCCACGTAAAAAAAGGAAAGGAAGCGGAAGAAACTCTTGGCTAAGCCTCCGCCGACTTAATGCTATTCGCCGCAACCCTAGGATTGGTTTCCTGGTGGATTGGCGGCACCTTCCATAAAGGCGTTGCCGAAGTTGTGCCAGGCAAAAACGTCATCGGCATCCTGGCGCTAGGCTATGGTCAAACCTCTGGCAAACCCCATAAATCTAAGAAAGCCTCTGCCGTTTCTTCCTAGGAAGGCGAAGAGCCTATATGGTTTGCTAAAGGGGTAGAAGCCGCCCTTCTTGCCCCGATGACATGCTCATTGCTACAGAGTTAGGATCGTCAAATACCATTTCGAGTTAGGCGCAGGCAAAGAGAATTTCATCTACAAGTAACGAAAACGGGCCAGGCGTTGGCTCGTTTTCGCTGTTAGAATTCGATTTTGCAGGCGAAGCGGTCGGAGCAGAAGCAATAGTCGCTTCCTTCTTTGCCGTATTCGACTTCCACTTCCTCGCCAAGCCTGACTTCCTTTTTGTAATGGATGTCTAAGCCTTTGGGAGAATGGCTCATCAAGAAGTCGACGGGGATTAAGTCCTCGACGATATCGAGGTACCTCGTGTTATTGAGGTGGCCGTTGAGGTCGATGTCGCGGAAAGAGGGGGAGATGGTGGCTTTCTTGTCTAACCCTTCAAAGCGGAGAACGGTCGGGCACTCGACTTCCTCCCCGGTAGTTAGGCCTTCGATATCGACGCCATATTGGGCTGGCATCGCAAAGGTGCGTTTTTTGTAATCAAGCAGCGTCCATAGGGCGGTGGCTCTAAAAAGGATTTTGCCCTGCTCATCTTTCATTTCTAGATGGCGGGGGAAGATAAACACCTTCCTTTCCCCTGGCCAAGTGGAAAGGGTCACCGTTTCGCCGTATTTGGGAAGGCGGCTGATTTCCACGTGGGTCTTGCCGATGACCCAGACGATTCCCTGGGCGAAAGTCTTCTCTCTTGGATAGCCTAACGCCTCCACGTGGGCGGCGGCGATTTCCTGGCATAGCAGCAGAAGCTGGGAAAGGCGAAGCTCCCCAAGCGCGTTGACGTGTTCGGTTCCGATAAAGATTTTGGTCGAGAATTTTTCCATGGGTGAAATGGTAACACGGAAACGTAGCTTCGCTAAAGAAAAGTTGATTTTCGAACAAGCATAGGGCCCGTGTGCTTATTTGATATAGATATACCAACAAAACGACATAGGCTATCCGCGTAGTTTCTAACTTTTGGGGTTCATATGGGAAAAGGACATGCTCATTTCTAGCGTCGCCGAAAGACTGCTTACATCATGCTCTTTTTTAGGCAGCAACAAAAAGACCAAACCTTCTACGATGGCTATAGGACAATGAGCGCCCAGGGCACGGAATCTTTCCGCGTTGGCAATCTAAAAGAGAACCCCTTCGCCATTTTTTGCGCCATAAGAGATAATGCTCACGTCATCGGTATAGACGTTCTTGCTGTAGACCCTGCGGACGTTGCAAGAGGCGCTATCCTTTAAGGTTGCGCCGCCGATCCATACGTTTTCAGCGGAGGAGATATTGAGCAGATTAGGACTAACTCTGCCTTAAATAGCGATACCCGTTTCGACATTCATGGAAACTTTGTTAACGAAGAAGCCTTAACGGGAAGTTAGGGCTTTTTGGCCTCTTCCGATAAAAAAGCGTTTGAGCGCCCTAGAAAAGTTTTCGTTTAGAAGTAGTATGAAAGCAGAGCTAGGGGGGCAGCTGAATGCTTAGCGATAAGGAACTTCTACATAGGAAGACGGTGTACGTCTCTCCTTCTGCGAAGGCAGAGTCCGTCCTCATTTCTTTCGGCCACCAAAAAGGCGACCTAAAGAGCAATCCCCCTTTTGAGGAGCTTGGCTTAATGAGGATACGCGCGGAGAAGCTCGTGGATTCCCCGCTTGAGTTCTTTGATCCTGGCGCGCCTTTCAATAAGCCTAGCAATAGCAAAGCCGCGATCGTCGCCTTAGATGAGCGCTACCTATATATCCTTACCGAAGATGCCTCTGGAAAGAGAAAGGTCTTCCATAAGGAGATCCCCCATCATTTCTCCATCTTTTCGCCTTTAGGCACTAATGAGATCGCCAAGATTCGCTTCACCCCGCAGAAAGGTGTTTAACTTCATTTTTCCTTCCTCAGAGAGACAAGGGTCGCCTTCATGATTAAGTCTCTATTTTTTAACGGAAATTTATCGTTACCGATATCGATATTGATTCGATAATTTCGATGCTATCGAAGGTATTTGGCTAATATAGGCAAGAGAAAGCGATTTTTCGGTATTTTCAGTCGACTTATCGGTAATTTTCCTTAGGCTTTTTCGACAACATCGACACTTTTTTGATTTCAATCAAGAAGAAAACACCTGTTTGAATTCGGTAAGCCGATAAAATGAAAAAAGTAAGGAAAACGCTTACATGACGATGACATCTTAAGTTTTCAGTATTAGTATATCGGTAAAGAAATACTTAGTTGTTGACGAAGCAAAGAAGGCCGTTAACAATATCGCTGGTTTCGGGAAACCGATACCGAAAGGAGCAACAAACATGAATACCTTCTCTATGAACCAGTTGGAAAGATATCCGATATACCTGAAGTACTTCAAAGAACTTCAGAACGAAGGCATCGAGACGATCTCCTCCCCGAAGATCGCCGCCAAGCTTGGATATAGCGAAGAACAGGTCCGCAAAGACTTGCAGAACGTCAGCTTAGAGCCTGGCCGTCCGAAGAAGGGCAGAAGCGTCCGCCAGTTGGTGGACGACATCGAGACCTTCCTTGGCTACCGCGATTCCACCAGCGCCGTCCTCGTCGGATGCGGTCACCTCGGCAGTGCGTTGCTCAACTTCCCGGCATTCCAGGAAATGGGCCTAGAGATCCTCGCTGGCTTTGATACCAACGTTGACCTCATCGGCAAAGAAGTTGCAGGAAAGAAGATCTTCTCCCTCGATTCCATGTCGGAGATCCTTCCGCGCCTCAATGCTCACATCGTCATCATTGCCGTCCCGGCCTCCGCTGCGCAGAACGTGGCCGACATGGCGATAAAAGCGGGAGCCAAAGGCATCTGGAACTTCGCCCCAGCCCATATTGACGTGCCAGGAAACGTCGTCATCGAAAACGTGAATCTCGCCAGCTCTCTCGCGGTGCTTAGCCACCGCCTGAACCAGGTGCTGGCCAATGAGGAGAAAAAGTAGCTTATGGCAACCGCAAAAAAAGAAGAAATCAAAGAACTTACGCCAGAAGAGAAGAAGGCCGCTGCGGAAGCGGAGGTCGATGAACTCGTCAAGAAAGGCTTGAAGGCCCTTGACGAATTTGCTTCCTTCGATCAGGAAAAGATCGATTATATCGTCGCCAAGATGTCCGTCGCTGGCCTTGACCATCACGGCATCCTCGCCAAGAAAGCCATCGAAGAGACCCACCGCGGCGTCTTTGAGGACAAAGCAACCAAGAACCTATTCGCCTGCGAATACGTCGTTAACAATATGCGCCACACCAAGACCGTTGGCATCATCTCCAACGATCCCGTCACCGGCATTACCGAAATCGCTGAGCCGGTCGGCGTCATCTGCGGCGTCACCCCGGTCACCAACCCGACTTCCACCGTCATCTTCAAATCGCTCATCGCGATGAAGACCCGCAACCCGATCATCTTCGGCTTCCACCCAGGCGCCCAGCAGTGCTCTAAGGCCGCCGCCATCGTCATGAGGGATGCCGCCGTCGCCGCTGGCGCTCCGGAAAACTGCATCCAGTGGATTGAGCATCCATCTATCGAAGCCACCGGCGCTTTGATGAAGCACCCTGGCGTCGCCACCATTCTTGCCACCGGTGGCCCGGGCATGGTCAAAGCCGCCTATACCTCCGGCAAGCCGGCCCTCGGCGTCGGCCCTGGCAACGTTCCTTGCTATATCGACCGTTCCGCCGATATCCCGGAGACCGTCAATGACGTCGTTCTCTCCAAGTCCTTCGATAATGGCATGATCTGCGCCTCTGAATCCGCGGTCTTCATCGATGAAGCCGTCTACGAAGAGACCATCAACATGTTCAAGAAGTACCGCGTCTACTTCGTTAATGAAGAAGAAAAGCGCAAGCTTGAGAAGTACATGTTCGGCGTCAGCAAAGGCGACGCCAACGTCGCGGAAGCTAAGCTCAATTCCAAAGTCGCCGGCATGTCCGCCAAAGACATCGCCGCCAACTCCGGCTTCTCCATTCCGGAAGGAACCCAGATCATCGCTGCCTATTGCGACATCGTCGGAGAAGCGGAGCCCCTATCCCGCGAAAAGCTCTCCCCGGTCCTAGCCGTTTATAAGGTCAAGGACTACGAAGCCGGCGTCAAAGCCGCTGAGGACATGCTTGAATTCGGCGGCCTAGGCCACTCTGCAGCCATTCACTGCAAGACCCAGGAAATGTCTGATGACTTCGGCCACCGCGTCAAGGCTATCCGCGTCATCTGGAACTCTCCTTCCACTTTCGGCGGCATCGGCAACGTCTATAACTCCTTCTTGCCTTCCCTAACCCTAGGTTGCGGCTCTTATGGCGGCAACTCGGTCGCAGGCAACGTCTCCGCGATCAATCTTCTAAACATCAAACGCGTTGGCAAGAGGAGAAACACCATGCAATGGTTCAAGGTCCCGCAGAAGATCTATTTCGAGAGAAACTCCATCCAGTATCTCCATTCCTGCAAAGATATCGATAAAGTCTTTATCGTCACCGACCACTCGATGGTCCAGCTCGGCTTCCTCAACAAGATCATCAACGAGCTCAATTTGCGTCGGAACCCGGTCACCTATCAGCTATTCGCCGAGGTTGAGCCGGATCCAGATATCACCACCGTCCGCCGCGGCGTCGAACTCATGAAGGAGTTCCAGCCCGATACCATCATCGCACTCGGTGGCGGCTCCGCCATGGACGCCGCAAAGGGCATGTGGATCTTCTATGAGCACCCCGAAGTCAACTTCGATGACCTCAAGCAGAAATTCATGGATATCCGCAAGCGCGCCTTCAAATACCCGGAACTTGGCAGAAAGAGCAAACTCATCTGCATCCCGACCACCTCTGGCACCGGCTCTGAGGTCTCCCCGTTCGCCGTTATCTCCGATAAGGCCAACCTCAAGAAGTATCCGCTCACTGACTACTCCTTGACCCCAAGCATCGCCATCGTCGATCCAGAGTTCACCACCTTCATCCCGGCCAGGTCCACCGCCTACACCGGCATGGACGTCCTCACCCACGCCATCGAGGCCTACACCTCCGTCATGGCCAGTGACTTCACCGACGGCCTTGCCCTAGAGGCGATCAAGCTCGTCTTCGAATACTTGCCCCGCGCCGTCAAAGATGGACCCCATGATCTCAAAGCCCGTGAGAAGATGCACAATGCCGCGACCATCGCCGGCATGGCCTTCGCTAACGCCTTCCTAGGCCTCGTCCACTCCCTCGCCCACAAGATGGGCGGCGAATTCCACTCCATCCATGGTCAGACCTGCGCCATCCTTCTCCCGCACGTCATCAAGTACAATGGCACCCAGCCGACCAAGCTCTCTGTCTGGCCGAAGTACGAAGAGTATCAGTGCGACCAGAAGTACATGGATATCCTTACTACCCTCGGCATTGCCTGCCCGGATAAGGAACACGCTGGCGAAATCCTCTCCAAAGCCGTCATGGACCTTGGCAAGGAGATCGGCATCGATATGAACTTCCAAAGCATCGTCCCGGACGAGGAGTTCTATAACTCCAAGCTCGAAGAACTTGCCTATCTCGCCTATGAAGACCAGTGCACTCCCTGCAACGCCCGTGAGCCGCTCGTCGAAGACATGATCAAGATCATGAAAGATGCCTATAAGGGCAACTAATATTCGAAATAAAATAATAAAGAAGAGGATGACCGCGAGTCGTCCTCTTCTTTTGTAGTTATAGGCAAAAGGAAGACCTTGCGTTTGCCTAATGTGCCCTTGACATTGGGTCGCGTCTTCCCCTCTTCCTAGGCCTTTTTGTTGCCGTCTATACCCGAGTTCGCCCTCCCTGGGTTATCATTGTTATCCGGCGGAGGCGCTATTTATGACTTTAGAAACCACCCTTCTATTCATCGTTTTGATTCTCCTTGCCCTGGTGCTGGGGCTAATTGCTTTCCTATTCGTGAAGATGAGTCACCTTGGGAAAGATGGAAGCGACAATTCCAAGCTAGAAAGGCTGCAGATTGAATCCGCGGCCTCGCTAAAAGCGGAGATCGCCAATATCGAGCGCAGCATCCTCTCTTCCGTCGATGCCAAGATCGAGAACCGCGGCAAAGACGAGCAGCTTGCCTTGTCTTCGGCTTTGCAGGAATCCGCGGAGAAGGAGAACGCCCGCTTTCAGCTTCTTCAAGCCAATTTGGGCAATACCCTTCTTCAGCAAAGCAAAGCAACCAATGAGCTCCTTAATGCCCGATTAGAGCAGACCCGCAGATCCAGCGAGGAGACGATGGCCAATATGACCAAGCAGATGGCCGCGATGGCGGAAGCCGACAACAAGAGGCTTTCTGATTTCCAAACCAACATGAACGCCGCCCTCAATATCCAGATCAAGACGATGAACGAGAGGATGGACGCCTCCATCAAAGCCATCAACGAGAAGGTCGATTCCTCCCTTTCGGAAGGTTTCAAGTCCACCAGTGAATCCATGGCTAACCTCCAGAAGCAGTTAGGCATCGTCGAACAGGCCCAGAAGAACCTAGGAACCCTAGAAAATGAGATCTCCTCCCTTAACGGTATCCTTTCCAACAACCAAGAACGCGGAAAGTATGGCGAGTGGCAGCTAGAGCTATTGCTCTCTGCTATGTTCGATGGAGGCAAGGGGACCCTTTATGAGACCCAATATTCCATCGATGAGGGCCTGCGCGCCGACGCGGTCATCTTTCTAGATGGCAGCGCCCATCACCAGATGGTCGCCATCGATAGCAAATTCAGCCTCACGGGTTACGAAGACCTCTTCGATTCCTCTAAATCCCTTACCGAAATCGAGAAGAGCCAGGCTCAGACCTCCTTTAGGAATGCCATCAAGGCGAGAATCGATGAGACTTCTAAATACGTGATTCCCGGCAAAACCTTAGGCAATGCGCTTATGTTTGTCCCTAACGATGGCGTCTTTGCCTATATCCATAACGAATTCGGCAACCTTATCGAATATGCCCGCAGCAAGCATGTCGTCCTCGTCTCCCCGACGATCCTGCAGCCGCTATTAGGCTCTTTCCGCGTCGTTCAGATCGACGCCGCCAAAAGCAAGAACATCGCCGCCATCAACGCCGCCCTTTCTGAACTTGCCAAAGAGTTCCAAAGGTTCACTCCGCGTTGGGCCGCCTTAAACAAAAACATTCAGCAGCTTACCTCGAAATCGGCGGAATTCGAAACCACGGTCAATAAAATCGGAACGAAATTCACCCGTATCCAAAGCCTGGATCTCTCTTCCAAGGAAGACGGGAAAGAAGAGCTGGAAGGTTCTGAACCAGAAGATGACGCGATTGACCTGCTAAGCTAATCAAGCTCCATCCGTTATATCGGTATCCCTGTTCCTTCTTCCTAGGGACGGGGTTATAATTTGCAAGTAAATATCTTCATCTTACCCACTCCTAGAAAGAGGACATATCAATGAAAAAAGTTGAACTCAGCATCTGCGTTGGCAGCTCTTGCCACCTCAAGGGCAGCAAAGACGTCGTCGAAGAGGTCCGCAACGAGATCTCTAAGAGAAAACTTCAAGACGCCATCGAGCTAAAGGCGGCTTTCTGCCTTGGACAGTGCGGCCATAGCGGCGTCACCGTCAAAGTGAATGACAAAGTACTCCCAGAGATCACCCCAAGCAAAGTTGGTGAGCTTTTCGATAACGAAATCCTTCCCTTATTGAAGTAAACAAGCACGTTCACGGGGGTCAAAATCGACCCCCGTTTTCCTTCCTTGCGCGCACGCGCAATAGAACCGAGAAAGAGAGGTAATCATGGTTGCAGCATTAATAAGCAAAGAAAACGACTGCCGCAGCTGCTATAAGTGCATCCGCAACTGCCCGACCAAGGCCATTTCCTTCAGCGATGGCCAAGCCCGCATCGAGAATGACGAGTGCATTTACTGCGGCCGCTGCTATGAGGTCTGCCCGCAGTCCTGCAAGATCATCCGCGATGAAACTAGCGCGGTATCTCGCCTATTGAAGTCTGGCCCCGTCTATGCCTCCATCGCCCCAAGCTATCTCGCCGCCTACCCTGGCACGAGCTTTGAGAAGATGAGGGAAGCCCTTATTAAACTTGGCTTCGCCGATGCCGAAGAGACCGCGATCGGGGCCACCATCGTCAAGAAGGAGTACGACCGCCTAGCCAAAGAGATGAAGATGGACGTCATCATCTCCACTTGCTGCCATTCCATCAACCTCCTCGTTGAGAAGTACTATCCAGAGCTAGTCGGCTGCCTCGCGCCCGTTCTCTCGCCGATGCAGGCTCACGCCCTAGACCTAAAACGCCGCCACCCCGGCGCTAAAGTCGTCTTCGTGGGACCCTGCATCTCCAAGAAAGATGAGATCGATCAATACCCAGGCTATGACGAAAACGTCTTAACCTTCCTTGAGCTATCCAAGATGTTCGAGGAAGAAGGCATTGAAGTCGAGTCGGATCCTAATCCGAAGAGCGCGGAGGAATCTCTTGCCAGGCTCTTCCCAACCGAAGGCGGCATCCTTGCGACCATGGCGAAGGAGAATAAGGACTACGTGTATCTCTCTTTCTCTGGCAAACAAGAGGTTTTGCCGGCCCTAGAGAACATCCGCAGCGGCAAAGTCCATCGCGCCTTCATCGAACTCTCTTCTTGCCCAGGCTCCTGCGTCAATGGCCCAGCGATGCCTAAAGGCAATAAGGAGCTAGTGAACGCCCTTATCTCCATCAAGCGTTCTGCCGGCAAGAAAGACTTCAAGGTCGATGAATATCGGCAAAACGATATCTCCAAGCAGTTCCTTGGTGAATCCTTCAATCTCCCTGAGCCTAGCGAAGAGGAGATCCACAAAGTCCTGCGCCAGATTGGCAAGGAAAGAAAAGAAGATGAGCTCAATTGCTCTTGCTGCGGCTATCCCACTTGCCGCGATAAGGCGATCGCGGTCATCCGCGGCAAGGCTAGCCTAGAGATGTGCTTGCCTTACCTTTCTAAGAAAGCCTCTAGCTTCGCTTCCTACGTCATCGATAATTCCCCTAACGGCATCATCGTAGTCAGTGATGACCTAAGCATCTCCATGGCCAACGCCGCCTTCTGCCTCTTCACCCATCATGAGGCCTCCTCTATCGTCGGCCATAGCCTAGATGAGATCATGGACCCGACTTTGTTCGCGCTGGCCCTCTCTGGCGAACCAACCCGCGGCAAGCATATCGAATTAGCCCAGTATGGCTTATTCGTTGAGGCCACGGTCACCTATGACCCGCAGTATAAGATCATCGTCGGCATCTTCCGTGATCGCACCGCCCAGCATAATGAGCATGAGCAGTACGTGGCCAATGCCAGAAAGACCGCTGAAATCACTAGCGACGTCATCGAGAAGAACATGCGCGCCGTTCAGGAAATCGCGCAGCTATTAGGCGAATCCGCCGCCAATACCAAGATTGCCCTTACTAACCTATCTAAGACCATTGCGCCAGAGGAGAAGGATGGAAAGTAACGAAACAACGGAACTAGAGTACGGCTACCTCTCCATTAACCATAAGGGGGAGGAGCTTTGCGGCGATCACGTCCAGATCTCGAAAGGGAAAGATGGGGCCACGACCTTAGTTTTGGCCGATGGGCTGGGGAGCGGGGTCATCGCCTCGATTCTCTCTACCCTCGCCTCCACCATGCTTTCACGCATGATTGATGGCGGCATCAGCATCGAAGAAGGCGTGGAAGCGCTCGTCAAAACGCTTCCCGTTGCCAGAGATAGGGGCAACGTTGCCTATTCGACTTTCACCGTCTGCCGCATCGAGAAGGATTTCAACGGCGTCATCTACAATTTCGATAACCCTGAACCCGTATATTTACGTAGTGGCTTAGAGAAGAAGCTCCATTACGAAACCACGACCATTGAAGGCAAAGCCGTCAAGCGCGCCGGCTTCTATTTTGCCGAGAACGATTGCATATCCATGTTCTCCGATGGCGCCGTCTATGCTGGGGTAGGCGAAACGCTTAACTTCGGCTGGAGCAGAGATGAGATCGTTTCTTACCTTGAAGGGTTATATAACCCTTTCCTAAGCAGCAAAAACCTCGCCACCCTCCTAGTAGACCATTGTGATTTGCTCTATAATCGACGCCCGGGAGATGATACAACCTGTCTCTCCGTCAGGAGAAGACAGCGCGCTCCCGCCGCCTTGATGGTTGGCCCTGCCACCAACAAGGAGGATGATGAGAGGATGCTCAGCAGTTTCTTCGCCTTGCCAGGACCCCACATCGTCTGCGGAGGCACGACCTGCTCCATCGCCGCACGTTATCTAGGCGTGCCGGTGGAGGCCAGCTTGGATTACATCGACCCCGAAGTGCCGCCGCTAAGCCACATCGAGGGCGTTGACCTCGCGACCGAAGGCATCATCACCCTCAACAAAGTCTTGGCCCTCGCCAAAGACTATCAGGGGCAGAACAAATGCTATTTCGACTGGAGCTTCCGCCAAGACGGCGCAAGCCTCATCGCCGAAAAGCTATTCGAGGAGGCGACCGACATCGCCTTCTACGTCGGATGCGCGGTTAACCCCGCCCATCAAGACCCTGCCTATAACATCGACATCAAGATGAAGATGCTGATCATCGATTCGCTTGCCGAAGAGCTCAAGAAAATGGGCAAGCACATCACCGTCACCTATTTCTGAAGGAGAGAAAAAATGGCTACCAAGCAATTCGACACCTTAGTCCAGCAATTGAAGTACCGCGTCCTCAAAGAGGTCGCGAGGGCCGAGTGGGAAGGAACCCTCGACGAGAACAAGAAGAACGCGATCCCGAAGATCATCTCCCCAGGCCCCAACGCCACCATGCGCTGCTGCATCTACAAGGAAAGAGCCATTGCCCATGGCCGCGTCAATATGGCCTGCGGCGGCAATAAAGCCAACCCGAACATCATCGAGGTCATCGAAGCGGCCTGCGACCAGTGCCCCTTCGGCGGCATCACCGTCACCGATATGTGCCGCGGCTGCTTGGCCCACCGCTGCGAGCAGGCCTGCCGCCTCAACGCCATTTCCTTTGGGCCGGACCTACGCTGCCGCATCGATAAGAGCAAGTGCGTCAACTGCGGCATGTGCATGAAGGCCTGCCAATTCGGCGCCATCGTCAACAACAAGCGTCCTTGCGAGGCCGCTTGCAAGATCAATGCCATCCACGCTAGGGAAGATGGCATCGCCGAGATCGACGAAGAGAAGTGCACCCGCTGCGGGCAGTGCTCCTATAACTGCCCTTTCGGCGCCATCATGGACAAATCCTTCATCACAGAGGCCATCGATTTGGTCAAGGGCTCTGAAGGCGGCAGTAAGTACAAGACCTATATGGTCATCGCCCCCTCTATCTCCTCTCAGTTCAAATATGCCCGCCTAACACAGGTCATCACTGGCATCAAAGCCCTTGGCTTCACCGATGTCGTCGAAGCCGCCTTGGGCGCTGACCTCGTCGCGATGAACGAAGCCAAAGACCTTTCCGAAGAAGGATTCTGCACCTCTTCTTGCTGCCCTGCCTTCGTCAGATATATCCAGACCGCGTTCCCGACTCTTGCCAAAGACATCTCCAAGAACCTCTCCCCGATGGCTGCCATCGCTAAGTACATCAAGCAGACCGATCCGACTGGCAAAGTCATCTTCTGCGGCCCGTGCATGGCCAAGAAGATGGAGATCTTCCGCGAAGACTCCAAGTCCTTCGTCGACTGTGTCATCACCTTCGAAGAGCTACAGGCCCTCATCGATTCCAAGGATATCGACGTTGCTTCCCTTGAAGATTCCCCGCTTGATAACGCCTCCTACTTCGGACGTATCTTCGCCCGCGCCGGCGGACTATCCGACGCCGTTGCCGAAGCCCTTAAGGAAATGGGCAGCCCCTTCGAGGTGAAGCCCGTTAAGGCAAATGGCCTCGACCAGTGCAAGATGGCCCTTATGCAGGCTAAATCCGGCAAGCTGCCTGGCAACTTCATCGAGGGCATGGCTTGCCCTGGCGGCTGCATCGGCGGCCCGGCTTGCTTGACCCACGAAGTCAGGGATCCGGCGAAAGTCGACGCCTATGGCCATGAATCCAAAGAGACCACCATCGAAGGCGCCATCTCCTCCATCATGGCAGACGCCAAGATCGCCTCTGCTGAGGCTATGCCAATCATCAAGTCCTATCAGAAATAATAATCGGCCTCTAAGCCCGTCTTTCTTTAAGGGAAGGCGGGTTTTATAATGGAGTCGCAATTACGAGGTATTCCATATGGGCGAACAGCATTTGATGGGCGCAGGCCCTTTATTAAACGAAAATGGCGACCTGGCGGAGCCTGGCTATGCCTTTAGCTTGGTCAAAACCTACGATAGAAGCGCCATCAGACTCTCTAAATGGAGAATTAAGGAATGGGATTATTACTACGTCGGCAACAAGGATTATGGCTGTGCCTTAACCGTGGCTGACAATGGCTACATGTGGCTTTGCTCCATCTCAATCCTCGACTTCAAGAACAAGAAGGAGATCACCAAGTCCCCGATGGGCTGGTTCCCCTTTGGCAAACTAAAGCTCCCCCGCGATTCTAGGATTGGCAACACCGCATTCTGCAAAGGCGATAAGTTCTCCTTTGAATTTCGCCATGAAGGAAAGAAGAGGAGATTGCTCGTCTATATGAAGGATTTCGGCGGCAAAGGAAAAGACTTCCGCAGCGACATCACCTTAGAAGAGACCGTAGGCAAATCCATGGTCATCGCGACGCCTTTTAGGAAAAAAGGACACTTCTATTACAATCAGAAGATCAATAACATGGCCGCCAACGGCTATGCCAAGGTGGGCGAAGAAACCTATGGCTTCCATAGCGGGTCCTACGGCGTCTTAGACTGGGGCAGAGGCACCTGGACTTACCGCAACACGTGGCTATGGTCTAGCTGCTCTAGCGAGTATGCCGGCCATACGATCGGCTGGAACCTAGGCTATGGGTTCGGCGATACCAGCAAAGCCAGCGAGAACATGGTCTTCCTCGACGATAAGGCTTATAAGCTAGATGAGGTGAAGATGGATATCCCCCTTGATAAATTTGGCCACGATGACTTCATGTCCCCTTGGAAATTCCGCTCTCCAAGCCACGATATCGATATGACCTTCACGCCTATCTATGACCGCCACGCGGACACCAATGTCGGAATCATCCGCTCCAACCAGCATCAGGTCTTCGGACGTTTCTCTGGCCATTTCCTGCTTGATGGCAAATCCTTCTACTTCGAAGACCTCCCTGGCTTTGCCGAAAAAGTTTTCAATAAGTGGTGATCTTCGTTACGAAATCGCGAAAAGATATCAAAAACCGTCATTATTCTGAAAAAAATGAAAATTATTACATTTTCTCTATTGACGGTTTTTCTTTTGCTCCTATATTTATTGCTGACACGGGGAAACTCGTGAGCAAAGCACAAAGTAGAGGTTGCGGGTGCCAATAGTACCTTAGCCTAGCAGTCAAAGCTGCGATTAGGCTATTCGGGAAAGGGGCATTCGCCGAAGGAGTCTTCGTCTTTGAAGAAGATCTTCCTGGGACTTGAGAGAACATCTCAAGAACTGTCACCTTGCTATAGTAGGGTGAAGAGCTAACTGTGAGATTCGTGTATCGATTTATGCGAAAATAGCGGTAGCGCCTTTACGGTTCTACCGCCTTTTCTTTCTTTGGGGCATTGCTAAAAAAACAGGTTTTGCTTTATAGGAGGAAAAGAAAATGAAGAAAACCAACATCATGCTAGGACTTGCCACTCTGCTTGCGGGGCTTTCCTTAGCTTCCTGCGGCCATTTCGAAGTCGGCAACGATAAGATCGTCATCGGCTTGGAGTGTAACTACGCTCCGTTCAACTGGACCGAAGCAAGCGAGAATTCGTTCACCCTTCCCATCTCTAACCACGCTGATAGCTTCGCCGATGGCTATGATATCCAGATCGGCAAGCTCCTTGGCGAGAAGCTAGGCAAGGAAGTCGTCATCGTGGAGCAGCAGTGGGAGTCCCTTATCCCCGATCTTCAGACCGGCTCCATCAATGCGATCATCGCCGGCATGACCGACAACGCCGAGCGGAGGCAAGCCATCGACTTCACCGACGAATATTATCGTTCTGAGCTCGTCTTCGTGGTCACCGCCGAGGAAGCCGCTAAGTTTGCCGGCGTACTCCCCGCTGAGGAAGTCGCTTCTTTCGTTAGAGGCAAGATGTTCGTCTCCCAGGTCCAGACCATGACCGATGACATCATCGAAGACAAGCTAAAGAAGATGGGCGCCATCCATAACACCCCCGTCTCTACCTTTGCTCTCGCCGCCCAAGACGTCGCTAGAGGCTCGGCCTATGCCATGACCGCCGAATATCCGGTCGCGCAATCTATCGTCGCCAGCAATAACGCCCTTGGCATCGTCAGAATCGATCAGTCCGTCCTTGGCGACCTTTCTGACCTAGGCGTCTCTATCGGCATCAAGAAAGGCAATGATTCTTTCCGCGATGACCTTAACCGCGCCCTTGCCGATATTAGCCAGGAACAAAGAAATACCTTGATGGCGGAAGCCGTCGCAAGGAGCGCGAACTAAAAATGAACTCCGGAGATATTTCCTACTTATTGAATAACTACTTCTCGTTCTTTCTTCGCGGCATCGCCTCGACGATCCTTCTTTCTCTGCTCGGCACGTTTGGAGGGCTATTGCTTGGAGTCTTTCTCGCGTTTGGCATGCGCGTGCATATTGAGGCGAACGACCCTTGGTATCACAAAGCCTGGAAGAGGCTTATTCAATTCCTCTGCCACGCCTATTCGATCCTCATCCGCGGCACTCCGATGATGGTTCAGGCCATGATCTTCAAGTATGGCTGCCAGGCCATGGGGCTAAACTGGAATGCGATTGCTCCTGGCATCGCCGTCTTCGATGGCTGGTTCTATGCTGGCCTTATCGTCATTACCCTCAATACCGCCGCCTACATGGGCGAAATCGTCAAATCCGGCCTTAATGGCGTCGGTTCCGACCAGACCGAAGGCGCTTTGTCCTTAGGCATGTCTAGAGGAGAGACCCTCTTCCTGGTTGAGCTTCCGCAGGCTTTGCGCAACGCCATCCCGACCATCGGCAACGAATGGATCGTCAACATCAAGGACTCCAGCGTCCTCAACGTCATCGGCGTCGCCGAACTCTATTTCATGTCCGGCCAGGCCGCGAATAAGTCCTATCGCACCATCGCCGCCTTCGTCATCGTCGCGGTTATCTATCTACTCCTCACCCTTATCACCACGGGTTTATTGAAGCTAGTGGAGCGCAAACTCGATGGCAAGCCCTTCGTCCCCAATTTCTTCCACTTTAACTCCAAGAAGAGCCAAGCTGCCGAAAAGGAGGCCGCTTAATATGGAAAAAGAGAATCCTGTCATCGAACTTCGCCATATCGCGAAGAACTTCGGCGAAGGCGACATCCTTAAGGACGTAAGCCTTTCCGTCAATAAAGGCGATTGCCTTGTCATCCTCGGCCCTTCTGGCTCGGGAAAATCTACGCTGCTGCGCTGCATCAACCGCCTTGAGCATCCTTCTTCTGGCGAGATCCTCTTCCACGGCAAGAACATCCTTGACCGCCGCGTCAAAGAAACTGAGGTCAGGCAGAAGATCTCCATGGTCTTCCAATCCTTCAACCTCTTCAATAACATGGACGCCCTTGAAAACTGCGTCATCGGCCAGGTCAAAGTCCTTGGCAGGAAGAGGGAAGAAGCAGTAAAAATCGCGACGAAGAACCTAGAGAATGTCGGCATGGGCGATAGGCTCCATTACCGTCCTAAATCCCTATCTGGCGGGCAGAAGCAGCGCGTTGCCATCGCGCGCTCCCTTTCCATGACCCCTGATGTCATCCTCTTCGATGAGCCAACTAGCGCCCTAGATCCAGAAATGGTTCAGGGCATCCTCGACCTAATGAAGGATATCGCCAATTCCGGCATCACCATGATCGTCGTCACCCACGAGATGAGCTTCGCTAGAGACGTCGCCTCTAGGGTCATCTTCATGGACAAAGGCGTCATTGCCAACGAAGGCACCCCCAAATACATCTTCGAGGAATGCGAAGATGAAAGACTCCGCCGCTTCATTAACGGAGGAAGATGAGTAACTTAAGGTAGAGGTTACACCTCTGCCTTTTTAATGGCTCGATAAGAAAAAAGGGCCAGGCGTACCCTGACCCAAATAGCTTAGTTAAGCAGACTGGCGATATAGGTGCGGTTGTAGAATTTTTTGGGATCGATGGCTATATCCGGAGTGACGCCGCCATCGTTATCGGCGGTGCCTTCCTTATTCATTTGGAGCACATAGGCGCCAGAGACATTGAAAAAGCAGCCGCTTGGGGTGACGGTGGAATAGACGACGCAAGATCCACCGCCGCTTTTTTCTCCGATGACTTTGCCGATATTATCCTTGCGGAAGATGGTTGGGAAGAGATTGCCGCAGGAGAAGGAGTAATTGCTGGTAAGGCAATAGAAGTTATATTTTCCCTTGTAGGACTCGCCATCTTCGATTTTGCCATCGAGATTGGCGTCGACGCGGTAGATGTCGTGGATGAGCGCGCCATTGGCGTTCTCCCTGAAGGTGACATCGACTTGCTCTTCTAATAGGCCGAGGGCGTTGACCAAAGCGCCGATGACGCCGCCGCCGTTGAGGCTGACGTCGAAGACGATGTTCTTGATCTTTTCGTTTTTTTGAATCTGCTGGAAGCTATAAAGGAAGTCATACATAGTGTCGGAGCCGGTATGGGATTCCAATAGGGAGCCATTGTCATTCATGTCGTCATAGGCATTGACGCTAGCGGATTCCTTGAAGCCATCAAAGGTGACGAACGCGGTATCGCCTAGAACATAGAGAAGATCGCTGCCATGGGTCGTTCTTTTTCTGGCATAGCTTAGCCTGCTATTGGTGGAGGCGAGGACAGAATACCTTTCGGATTGGAATAGCGTATTCGCCCTATTGGCTTGAGCGCTTGCGCTCCAAGTCTCGCCGAAGCTGATGCCGGAATGGCTCGAATACGTGCTATGGCCATCGCCGAAATAGACGTTGACGATGCTCGCGATGGTGGTGCTGAAAGTGGTGGGGTCTCCGCTTAGCAATTTGTCGCGTAGACCGTTGGCGGAGAAATAGGAGTTGAAGTTGCTCTGGGTCTTCGGGACCTGGATATTGGCGGCATTGCCGAAGTTTTTATCCATGTCCAGGCAGAACGCATCATAGTTATATTCGGTGAAGGAGGAACTCCATTCCTTGCCGAACTTGCTGCCTTCATACAAAGATTTGCCATAGGAGTTCAAACCGCTGGAAGTTGTCGTATAGCCTGCGGCGGCGTAGTAGATGGCCTTGCCGTTATAGACGAGGGGAAGCTCGTTGAAGAAGACGGTTTTCGCTAGGGACCATGGGATATAGAATTCGCCTTCGTCCTCGATGATGGCGAGGGTGCGGTAGGAATTCAGGTCGATGGTGTAGCTTTTGCTCTCCACGGTTCTATTCTCGTCAGTCTTGACGTAGGTGAATTCGGCTTCGGCGAGCAGCTGTCCTTTTTCGCGGTTGAAGAAGTTGGTGTTATAGCCGAGGAGGTCGCTATAAGTGATCTTGTTTTCGTGAGCGTCGAAAGAAACGGTCTCGCCGCTGAAGTTTTTGATGGAAAGGGTCTGGCCTCTCACTAACATCTCTAGCTCTGGGATTTCTAGCTCGCCGGAGTTATTGACCATGATGTTAAGGACATCAAGAAGCGGCGCGCTTTCCGCAACGTTGATATAGGGGATGTCTTCATGCCCAGCAAGATTATAGACGTTGATGTCATAGCCTTGGACGGCCTTTAGATTCCCAAGGTAGATCGGAGCGGCGACGGTGTTCTGAATGAGATAGCTCTCTGCGGTGGTTTTGGCAGAAAAGACGGGTAGCTCGCTATATGAAATGGCGGAGCTTTCCCCTTCATGGGAGGATTCGCCTTTGCTGCTAGCGGAGAGTCCGCAGGAAGAAAGCAGCAAGAAGCTACCGGCTAGGGCGAATAATGGTTTTAATCTATCCATGGCTGAGAATCTCCTTTTCAAAGTGCAGGTAAACAATACGCTTGAAAGCAGGCGTTGCAAAGATAATGTTCCCTATAGGGAAAATAAAATGGCCAGCCTCGAACGAAAGCTCGCCATTTTGTGGGTTTTGTATGTTATTTGACGAGGATCTCGTAGTCGAAGGTCTCGGTCGGGAAAGAAAGGGTTAGCTTTGCTAATTCCGGCTTGCTGACCGCTTTGCTTCTTAGATAGATGGAAGTGCCGCCGCCAACGAGGCTGCAGGATTTAGGACCCATGACCTCAATCGGTCCGGAGACGGAGAGAGAAAGAACGTCATCGGCATAGGGCATGATGCTGCCAAACTGGTCTTTCTTCAAGATCTGGACCCTGGTCGCATCATAGGTGGCGCCGTTAGTTAGGGTAAGGGAGCCGATATTGATCTCATAATGGAACTCTGTGCTTGGGCCGACGCTGCGGGAAGCGAAGATCTTGTTGCCCTTGTAGGCTTTGATCGACCAAGCGGCGTTCTCTTCACCCCAGGCGGACATGTATTTGCTATAAAGCTGCTGGACCTGCGTGGTCGAATAATGGTGCTTCAGCACGAGGATCGCCATGATGAGCTTGTACTTTAATGGCAATCTCGCGAAGCCATTCTGCGCGCAGAAGTTGAAGGCTTCTTTGATGAGCCTGGACTCTCTCTTTGAGAATTCCTTTTCGACGAAGGTATCGCCGATGAAGTCGTCGATCTTGATCGGTGCGTGAGGCATATTTGGGAAATCCTTCTTATTCGGGAAGAACTTCGCGACGAAGGTTTCGCCTTTATATAGCTCAACATAGTCGGCATCGGTGAAGACGTAGACCGGCTGCATAAGCGCTTCGTTGAAGTCGCCGCCTTGCATCAAGGAAGCGATCTCGAAGGTGTTGTTGATGTGCTGAGAAGCATACACGTATGCCGCGTATTTCGGATTGCGGAAGATATCGGCGACGCCGTGGTAGCAGATGTGATCGTCAGAGCCGAAGTCCTTATGGGTGTTGTAGTCGAAGGCGCACCAGGAGATTTCGCCGGTGAGGTCATCTAGGCCATACATATCGTCCATGACTCTGGCGTGGCGGAGCGCTTGCTCGACGCGACTAGCGGTCGGGTCGAAGGATTTGGTTGGGAACATGTGGCCGTTATTCTCGGTGACGAGCTTGGGTGCGCCTTTGCTCTTCTTCCAGGTTGAAGGCTTATCTAGGCCGTGATCGGTGCCGGCGCAGCTGAAATCGTTATAGCTATAGATATCCTCAAGGAATTCGGAATCCTTGAAGTTTCTGACGCCGGTGGACTTGCGGAAGGGGTCTTCTTCCTTTTGAACCTTGTTGATGAGGGAGTATATCTCATGGTCATCGGGAGATTCGTCGATGCGAAGGCCATAGGCGACTAAGCATGCATGGTGGCGCTCTTTTTTGACGAGGCGACGGGCAAAGTCAACGCACGTATCCCTCCATTCTTGCTTAGTGGAGACAAATTGCCAGCCTGGGACTTCATCAAGAAGCAATAAGCCGAGCTTATCGCAGGCATCAAGGAAGGACTCGTCATCCGCGTAATGGCTGGTGCGGACGATATTGATGCCGAAGCCCTTCAGGATTTTGGCGTCATCTTCTTGCAAAGATTTCGGGGCGGCCGCGCCGAAATAGGGGTAGGTCTGGTGCCTATTTAGGCCAAGGAGCTTAACCTTCTTGCCATTGAGGAAGAAGCCCTCTTCCTTCCAATCAAGAGTTCTGAAGCCAACGTTCTGGACGATATGCTGCTCGCCATAGATGGTCTCGAGGGTATAAAGATATGGGTCATCGATAGACCAGGGATGGACGTCTTTGACGACATGCTCCAAATCAATGAATTCCTCTTTGATGAGGCCATTGGGCTCACGAAGGATGAAGCGCGGCTTGATGTTAAGATTCTGGTTACCGTAGTTGAGCCGAAGGATCAATCTGCCATCGGCATAGGCGACGGGGTAGACGTCATCGATATAGGCGTTAGGCAAAGCGCGGATGCTGACGCCGCGGTAGATGCCGCCGAAGGTTAGATAGTCGACGATCTTGCCAAATGGCGGGATAAGGGGGTTCTCCCTGCTATCGAGCTTGACGAGAAGGAGGTTGCCTTTCTTCTTGATGATCCTGCTTATATCGATATCGACGGGGAAGTAGCCGCTGATATGCTCGCCTAGATCTAAGCCGTTAAGATAGACGTGGATCGTAAGCATCGCGCCGGCGAAATGAAGGATCTTGATAGGGAGAGAAGGGTTCTCATCATCAAACTCCTTGCAATAGGAGAAAATGCCCTGATAGTCATTTTCAGAGAAGTAGTGATAAGGCTCAACTGTCACGCTATGCGGTATATCGATGAGCTCTGCGGATTTGGGGAGGCCGTTGCTGATGTAAGATTCCTCGAACCCCTTGGTGAACTTCCAAGCAAAGTTAATATGTTGTTCCATAGTTATGACTATTTTAAGTCCTTTCTGTTAAGGAAAAAAGGAGGAGAACACTAAAGACTAACTAGTAGTTTCCGGTATCCTGACTTTCTTTGCTTGCCGAGTGATAAAGCAAATCTTGCATACATTTTCAGTTTCTTGCCAGCAGAAAGCAAATAGCCTTGCTCGCCCAAGGCTATTTGCTTTCTTCTTTTTTCTCCGCCGGCTTTTTCCTATAGGCGATATACTCCACGTTCTCGTCTTCGGAGGAGTGATCGAGGAGGAAGTTATAGACTTTCTTCCTTAGGTCTTCCTTCCTTTCGGGAAGAGAGAGGCTCATGTCGGGGTAAATTGGCTTAGAGACGTGCAGCGTTATTAGCGGCGGGAGGTTCTTGAAGACCTTCCTAGCACGGTAAGTGCAGCTAACGGCGACGACGGCGGTGCCTAATTCTGCGGGATAGACGAAGGAGTCGGAAGGGAATGGACGGATATGGGTGCTGTAATTCCAGATGTGGCGTTCGGGATAGATGATGATGCCAGCGCGCTGCCAGATGCGGTACTTGATGGCTTCTTTGAACTTCACGGCCTCATCGGGCTTTTCCGGAACAGGCAAACAGCCTAGCATCGTGACAAAACCACGGATGCCCGGGATGGAGGTGGCGTCTTGGTCGGCGGTGATGTAGCAGCGCTTTGGCCCGGCGATGAATGTCTGGATGTTCCAAGCATCGCAGATCTGAGTGTGGTTGCCATAGAAGAAGACCGGCTGAGCGCGCAGCCTCCTCATGTTCTTTCTCCCCTTTACCTGAACGCCGTAGATAAGCTTGCCAGTAAGCCAGAACAAGGGGATGGCGACGATATAGTAGAGAATGAAAGAAAAAGCGATCCATAGGATGTTCTTCTTATGGACGTACTTATATTTCTTCGGAAGCGGCTTATGCCGGATCTTCGTTCCCGCGAAGTCGTCATTGAGCGCGTCTTCGTAATATACGATTTTTGGCTTTTTCATTGATTCTTTTTGTCTTTCTTGGCGGCTACGTCTTTGAACATCTGTTCCATCTTATCCATGGCGGACTCAAAGTTGAAGCGATTGGCATAGCCTAGGTATTTGTTGCCCATCTCGATTCTCTCTTTTGGATGCTCAATCCAATAATCGATGCCGGCGGCCAAGGACTTCGGGCTCTTATAGTTGAAGAGGTTGTGCTCGCTTAAGGCGTAGGAACGGACCGCAGCACGTGGGGAATCGCTAAGAAGCGGGCAGATGCCAACGCTCAAGGCTTCTAGGCAAGAGATGGCCTCAAGGTCAATCGTGGAGGCATGGCAATAGAGGTCAACCATGTTCACGAGGGAATTCATCTCCTCCTGAGGATGGAAGCCTAGAACCGGCTTGTTTTTCCAATTCTTGGTGGCTCTCCTGAACTTCTTCTCAAGCGGGCCGGCGCCGGCGAAGATCCATTGGATCTCGTCCGCATGCTTGCTGAATTTCATGGATTTGAGAATGACCTTATGGTTCTTCTCTTTGCTATATCTCGCAGTGAAGAGAATGAGGAACTTGCCCTTATATTCCTCTGGGCGGGTCACCTCGACCTTATGGAAGGCTTGCTTGACCCCATTGGAGATGACATAGGCGTTGGAATGGAATTTGTTTTCCTTCTCAAAGATGTCTTTGATGAATGCGGAGGGATAATGGATGGCATCGACGTAGCGGAATAAGTGCTTATAGAGCCAGTGATACATCGCATGGTTCGCCCAAGGGGCATTCTGAAGGAACACCTGATTGGTGAAGTTCTCGGCCTGGGTGTGAAGAGAAGCGGTGGTGGGGATGCCTAGCTTCTTGCAAAGCTTGATGGTTTTGCTTGAGAGGGCGCCGCAGAAATTGAAATGCACGACATCCGCATCCTTGATGGCGTCCTCGACGGTCTTCATATCGTGAGTGGAGGACAAGACGACGCCGTTATTGGCGACATAGCCGTCGAAGGGACCGAAGTGGATGCGCGGGACAACATAAAAACCAGTCTGGCCTTTTCTTTCGGCGTCTGGGCAGACGATGCGGACCTCATGGCCCTTCTTCGCCATTTCGCGGGCGACGTTCATCGTCGCGATGGTTGTTCCGTTGTTCTCTTCTCCGAGAACATCACATACAAAGGTGATAATCATATTAAGGATGTGGCTTGCGGCCTAAAAAGGGCTAGTCTCCCTAGGCAAGGATGATTATATAACCTTAGGTTACTCTCTAAAACCAAAAAGAGCCGATGCGTAACGTTATTCTCCTATTTGGAGAGGATGCCCCTCTTCGGTAGAGAGATAGGCCCATCGCAAACTTGCCGGTGATTCAAACCAAAAACAACCGCGAAAAACCCGAATTTCGGGGCTATAGTTCAATTTGGTTACTCCCAATCCTATGGACCCGAACAACGAAGCCCATAGGACGTTCAAGCGATTTATGAAAAACCATGGCGGCTGCAAAAAGATCCAGAATCCAGGATTGACGCAACCTTTTTTCTCATTTGGAACCATCGCGGAAACCTTCCAATGATGGCGAGAGGCATGCTCCAGCTGTTCGTTTCGGCTCACGATGCAGTCGGATATAGGAGTGTGATGGCTAAAAATCCCCATGAACACGAGACTAGGTGGCCCTTACGTGCAAATCAGTACTTTTGCCAAAAAACGATCCTTTGACGGAACTAGAAAACCATTCTTGGCACATTTTTAAGCCGACTTCTTTGATGCGCTTTTTATTGTCTTTTGATTTTGTTATTCCTGACTCATCATTATAACTCATGCCTATCTTTTCACATTTAGGTGACCGGCAGTCAATAAATAATATGTCGCTATCAAATTAATAAAAAACAGTACTGACATCGCATCAGTACTGTGGTTTTACATCTGGTTGCGGGAGATGGGTTTGAACCACCGACCTCCAGGTTATGGGCCTGGCGAGCTACCGGGCTGCTCTATCCCGCGATATGCAGTTGCCTTTCAGCGAGTTAAACTATACACACCGATATACCGAGATGCAAGGACTTCTTCATACTTTTTTTCAAATCTATATATCAGCCCTATAAATATTGATAGAAAGCAATTGTTTTTACGCTTTTGTTTACGCTGTACAAAAATTCGTGAATATGTCGAAGCATGTCACTTTGTATTGGAAAGAGAACAACATATAATCAAGACAAATCAAAGGAGAATTAATTCTATTATGGAACTAAAAATTAATTCTATTATGGAACTAAAAGGAACCAAAACCGAAAAATGCCTACAGGCCGCCTTTGCTGGTGAGTCCCAGGCCCGCAACAAGTACACCTACTTCGCCTCTAAGGCTAAGAAGGATGGCTATGAGCAGATCGCTGCTCTCTTCCTAGAGACCGCTGAAAACGAGAAAGAACACGCCAAGCTGTGGTTCAAGTATCTTGAAGGCGGAGCCATCAAGGACACCCTTTCTAACCTTGAAGAAGCCGCTAATGGTGAGGCCTATGAGTGGAACGAAATGTATCCGGAATTCGCTAAGGTCGCCGAAGAAGAAGGCTTCAAGGAGATCGCTGCTAAATTCCGCATGGTCGCCGCTATCGAGAAGACCCATGAAGAAAGATATAAGAAGCTTCTCAGCAACGTTAAGAATGGCGTTGTCTTCGTCAGCAAAGACGTTGCTGTCTGGAAGTGCCGCAACTGCGGACATATCGTTGTCGGCAAATACGCCCCACAGGTCTGCCCAGTTTGCGCTCATCCGCAGTCTTTCTTCGAACTATCCGTCGTTAACTATTAATCTTTAACTAATCCTAAAAATTAATTTCGCCCAAGAAACACAGCATTCTTGGGCTTTTTTATTTTTTCTAAAAACTTTTTTCCCAAAATAGTGTCCTTTTGGAAATTTCGACCCCTATAAGTATAGTGAGGAGGGTAGAGATAACCTCTCACCTAACCTCCCCTCTCAGTGGTTGGGGGTTACGATCCAAAGGAAGTAGCGCTTCGGGCTCAAAAAACACGGGTGCCGACGTCGTTACCTCTTCCTTAAAGAAAGAGAGAAAGAGGAGAGTCTAGTGCAAGTCTAGATAGGTTCCGCCACGAACAATAGTTAGGGCTTAGCTACAAAGCCTCAGCAGTGGCATCTATGGCCGAAAGGCCACCAACACCCTGGGCGGCAGGGGAAGCGCTTGAGTAACTCCAAGAACCAATCGCACAGAATCTCGTATGCCCGGGTGGCCCACGTATGTGTACTGCCCGGCGGGGAGGGGGCGACAGTCTACCTCCCCGGCCATCTGGTTATCCGCTTCGCTTTTCTAGAAATCGAGGCTGATGATATCACCCTCGGCAGGAGGGGATGCGCCTGTTTAACCGCAGGAAAAATCTGCACGAACCGCCGTACACATGCAGTCGCTTCCGTTTGAGGCGGCTGGGGGAGGCAGGGTGAAACTTGCCTCCCCGATTACCCGGTTATTGGCTCTCACGCAAAGGCGGGCAGCTAGTGATGCATCCTTAGCAGGAGGGCAAGCGCTTGAGTCAAAATCCAAGAAAAACTGCACATCTTCCGCAAAAGCCTTTGTGGCCGTTTTGTCAGCGATGAAGGAGGGGGTAACCCCTCCCAAGCCCCAAATATCCACCTAGCAATAGGTTTGATAGCGGCGAGGGTGACCTTGCCTCCACCGCGTGGCCCGCGGGAAGAAAAAATGCCTATGCGCCACCTTCTATATTCTTTGCAAGGAAGAAAGAAGAGCTATTAGGAATACAAAGGCCGCAAACCAATGGATCAAATGCGTAAGCCTGATCCAAACGTTAGGCACCATTAGCCTCCCCTGCCGAAGTACATCGCCGATATAGGCGGGGCATATCCTAATGGCAAGGAACGATCCGTATATCGTTTCCGCATCCTGCCAATGCTTTCCCGGGTTAGCCTCCGGGCCAAGAGTCCTAGAGCCGCCTTAAGTCCATAAGGGGCCCATAGGAAAGGGTCGGCCGGCCCAAATGGGCAAATAGGCCTTTGTAACGCATTGAAGGGCCTATAGGGAGCGGGAGGTAATATTGCCTATTCGCAGAGGAAGCAAATTTCCCGGCTTCTTAACTCTCGGGTCGAGAGAGATAGCCTTGCTGACTACAAATAGACTTATGCCTATTTGATTAAGAAGGAAACAGACCACACTTTTCTTAGAGACCTGCCCAGGCCTCGGAGGGGAGCCCAACCGACGGTTACGTTTTTGCCAGTGGAAGGACTCCTCTTTTCTTTTCATCCAACCCCGATTCGAACTTCGTGATTTCCGTGACAGGGAATAGCGCAGCCAGCAACCAAATGGGCCAAGGTATTCACTTAATATACAAGCGGATGCCAGAAACGAAAAAAGTTGAAGATTACCCTTGAAATGCGCTCCACTCGCTTGTATATTAAGCAAGCGCCGATAAAACGGCGTGAACAAACCTTGGACCATTGGTGTAGTGGTCAAACATGTCTCCCTGTCACGGAGAAGATCACGAGTTCGAATCTCGTATGGTCCGCCAAGGTCTGGTCCGGTAGCTCAGCTGGTAGAGCAATGGACTGAAAATCCATGTGTCGGCGGTTCAACTCCGCCTTGGACCACCAGAAAGAAAATTTTCCCGGGATTCCCGGGATTTTTCTTTCTGTTGGTCGTCCTCTACCAGCGTAGTGTCCATTGCCCTACCGCATCACTACCAACCATCCCTTGGAAATGCGGACCATACGAGCTTGCGTATTTAAAGATAAAAAGGCAGGACCACTGCCTTTTTATTTACTTAAACTCCTAGGTGCACGTAAGGGATGAAGGGACCCCTTCCTTCCAAGGTTGGTATAATGTGGCTGCTGTCCTGAAAGGAGGCAGC
>CADCPN010000059.1 GCA_902803375.1 uncultured Erysipelotrichaceae bacterium
CGCAAGATAAAAGCGCCGAACCCGCGATAAGTCCGACGCAATTTTCGGTCGCGCCTAAAAACTTGCATTTAGTTTGTCAGTTGGCGTTTCGTAAAATAAATGACTGCATTTTGGCTTTAGGCGGCATTTTCTAAGCTTTCACGATAATCATGTATTTCGTTGGCTGACGTTAACAAACGAATACCAGCTCTAAAAGACCCTATTATAAAGAAAAGGCAGCCAGCCTTATTAGGGGTTAACTGCCAAGTTTTATCGTTGCTACTACTTCGCCTTGATGGATTCGCTGACGGCGGTTGCCGCGGCGGCAAGGGGCTGGAGGTCGGAGGGAAGGAAGATCTTGGTGGCCTGACCATCGGCGACGCGGCCAAGGGCTTCATAGCCGCGAAGGCGGAGGACCGCCTCATCGGGAGCGGCATCCTTAAGGGCTCTCATACCAGCGGCTTCGGCCTCGCGGACCATCTTGATGCCATCGGCTTCGGCTTGCTTAAGCTCGCGCATCTTGGTCGCTTCGCCTTCGGCCTTCTTGATCATGGCCTGCTTTTCGGCTTCGGCGTTAAGGATCATGGATTCCTTATTGCCCTCGGCGATAAGGATGGCGGACTGCTTCTGACCTTCGGCGAGAAGGACCTTTTCTCTCTTCTCGCGCTCGGCCCTCATCTGGCGCTCCATGGCTTCCTGGATGTCGCGCGGCGGGAGGATGTTCTTAACCTCGACGCGGTTGACCTTGATGCCCCAGGGGTCGGTGGCTTCATCGAGGATCTTCCTCATCTTCTCGTTAATGATGTCACGGGACGTGAGGGTGTTATCGAGATCGAGTTCACCGATGATGTTGCGCAAGGTGGTGGAGCTCAGCAGCTCAATGGCTTTAATCGGATTGGAGACGCCATAGGCATATAGCTTCGGGTCGGTGACCTGGAAGAAGACGACGGTGTCTATCTGGATGGTGACGTTATCCTTGGTGATGACGTTTTGCGGCGGGAAGTCCCCGACCTGCTCGCGCATATCGATGCGCATGGCGACTTTGTCGAAGAACGGCATCTTGACGTGAAGTCCGGTATCCCAAGTGGTCTTGTAGGTGCCTAGGTGCTCAATGATGCCTTTCTCGGTCTGGCCCATGATCTTGATGTTGCTTAGCACCAAGGCCAAGAAGACCAAGAATAGGACGACGAGAACGACGATGAGGGCGACGATTCCTGGATTTACGCCCTCTAGAAGAACAAAGCTATTCATAGTTTTCCTTTCCCTCCTTATTTGGAAAGAGTTTCCATTGCCTTCTTGTTATGCCTGACAACGAGCTTGTTGCCAGAGATGGAGGCGACAACGGCGACCTCCCCTTCTTCGATCGGCTCTTCCCCCTCAGCAAGGACCGCGGTCCAGGTAACCCCATGGACTTCGATCTCGCCCGGATGCATCTGCTCAATGCGGGTTAGGATGATGCCTTTGCTTCCCACAAGAGAATCGGCATTGGTCCTAGTGACCTTGTTGCGGGTGAACTTCTGCATCAATGGGCGAAGGGCAAAGAAGAAGACAACGCTAGAAGCAACGAATACGAGCATCTCAACCCAGAACGGAACCCCTGGGATGAAGCTTAAGATAAGAGAGACGATGGCCCCGGCGGCAAACCAGATGGACACCGCTTCTGCCGTGGCGGCCTCTAGAACTAAGCTGATAACGAAGACGCATAGCCATAAGACCCACATGTATTGCTCCAGCATATCGATGCTGAAGGCGGCTCCTTCAAATAATATCATCGGGGTTCTCCCTTCCTATCGATCTTAATAATAAGGCAATTAGAGGAATTGTCGAAATGCGTTTTGAACTTTTTCGCCTCTTTGCTTAGCTTTAGGCCAAATTCTTCTGAGAGCAGGCTCATTAACGGGGTAGAGGAGATCCTGCTGTAGGATTTGTGGTAGGCGATGTCATAGAGGTCAGATTCCTCTAGCTCTCCAGACTCGACGCGATTTCGGTCTAGCGGCTCAATCGCAAGGTTGCCTTCCTCGTCCTTCCCAAGCCTTACTTTATAGGCATGCTCGAAGGGGAGGGAGCTATTCGCATTGAGCGTGATGTTGGTGGAATATAGGCTTGCGACGCCTTCGCTTTCTTTATTCTTGAACCATGTAATCATGCTTTTTCATTCCTTTCCGCTCCTATTATCAATTATTTGCAAACATTTGCAACATATTTCGAAATAATATTTTTAAGTATATTGCGCACCTTTTGGCTTTATAAATATAAGGGAATTCAAAAAGTGTTAATTCAATATTGCAAATGTTTGCAAACTCGATATGATGAAGGTTGATCACTAGGGATTAGAAGGCAGCCAATGAGAAACGCCGATAAAAAAGAGCTTAATAAAAACATATGGATGGCTGGCATTGGCATGTTAGGCATCGTCATAATGCTAGGTTTGCTTGGGGCCCTACTTCTAATGCTTGGAAAAGGCGTGACCACCGATATCAAATCCATTCTTGGCTATGCTGGACTTCTCTTAGCCAGCATCCTGCTTGCCTTTGATATCCTCCTATTCATCAGCATTGCCCGTTTTGCAAAGAAAGATATCGCCTACGAAGAGGAAAGCAAGGAGGAAAAAAAGAGCAATGAAAACCAATGACTTCCGATCCCCTGCCAAAAAGAAATATGACGCGGCTAGTCGCGTCTTAAAGATCTTCTTGCTGCTATTCTTCGCGTTGATCTTCTGCTTCGGGTTTGGGGCTGCCTTATTTGGAGAAGGCACTTTCAGACCCTTCTTCTTTGGAAGCCTCATCGCGATATTCGCCTTTGCCTTGCTCATCGTGGTCATCGTATGCAACAAGATCATGAACGAAGCCAAAAAGAGCATGACCCCTCAAGAGCTTTCTTCCTTGCAATCGCAGCAAGCGCAGAGCAATTCCAGGGCCTTTAACCAAGAAGACCAGGGAAAGCTAAAGGAGCCCGTTAATACGGATAAGAAGAAAAGCGGCGTCCTCTTCTCCATCCTCTTGCTCGCCTTCTTTTGCCTATTCGCAAGCGTATGGTTCCTCAATGAGATTGCTAAGATACTTAGCGATGAAGATAGTAACTTCATCATCTCCATTCTCCCCTTCTGCTATTTCTTCCTATTCGTCTTATTCATCATTCTCATCCTTGTTAACGCGGTTAGGAAAAACGGAAAGTCGATGAAAAGAAATAGTGCTAGCGATCCTTCCTATTCCCGTTTTCAAGAGCCTAAGTTTGAAGAGCATGAAGGCTTGCTTGCCCATCCTGGCCTTACCCCGCATGATAAGCAAGATGAAGATGACAACATGAAACAGCCTACCTATGCCGATTTCGAAGGAAATGATCGGTTTGATTATTCCAATATGGACTTCGGGGCTAAGAAAAATGACAAAGAGGAAGTCCCCTCCTCTAGAAACACACTCTGCAGCAAATGCGGGCATATCAATGAGCCAGGCAGCAATTATTGCGCCGCCTGCGGCGAAAAGCTCTAGGCAAGTTATAAAAGCGAATAGCAAGGCGAGCCTTCTGGCGTAGAGGGCTCGCCTTTTCCTTTCGCTTAAGTAAAATATCCTTGCTATGAAAAGCAACCTATATTCCTATATGTCCAAGAACTCGCCCTTAGTCTTCGCCGGGGTTAGTTTTGCCATCCTAGGGGTATTCTGGGTGATCGCCTGCTTCATCATCAAAGAGGCGTTTGGCTATATCTTCTTAGCAATCGGTATCGCGCTTCTGCTTGGCGCCATCCCCTGCTTCTATTTAGGCCTAAAGGCAAATAAGGCCTATAAAATAGAAAAAGAAAAACTAGAGGCCATAAAGAAAGAGGCCCTCAAAAAAGAGATCTTAGAAGAGATAAAGGAAGCAAGAAGCCAAGCTAAGAAAAGCTAGGTTTCTTTTCTTTATTACTTTGTTCCTAGGGAAATCATAGGATAGTTGTCTCAATTTTGCCTTCTCCTCATCAAAATCACTTTACTTTGGCGATAAGGAAAGTAATCTAAGCAGCTAGGGCATTCTAATTCTGCCCTATAAAAGAAAAAAGGAGCATACCATGCCACAAAAACGCGTATTGACCATCCAAGACTATTCCTGCATGGGCAGGTGTTCCCTTACCGTTGCCATTCCCACTCTTAGCGCGCTAGGCATCGAAACCATCGGCCTTCCTACCGCGGTGCTATCCAACCATACCCAGTTCGCTTCCTGGACTTTTATAGACCTCACCTCTTCTTTAATCCCAAGCGTAGAGAAATGGAAATCCTACAACCACCATTTCGATTTCCTCTATACCGGCTACCTCGCCACCAATCAAATCGAGATCGTCGCCTCTATCCTTACGAGACTAAAGGAAGAGGGGACGAAGGTCTATATCGATCCCGCCTTCGCCGATAATGGCAAGATGTATCCTGGCTTCCAGGATGAACACCCGCTTCTAATGAGAAAGCTAATTGCCATCGCGGATTACGTGAAGCCCAATCTTAGCGAGGCTTGCTTCCTTACCGGCACCCCAATCCCTGCTTCAGGCAAAGTAAGCAAGGAAGAGGCAATGGAACTAGCCAAGAAAATCCAATCCCTAGGAGCGAAAAACGTCATACTCTCTGGATTATCTTTCGAGGAAGGAAAGCTTGATGTCCTCCTACTAGAAGAAGGGAAAGGATTCTCCCTTGTTGAAGGGGATAAGCTAGAAGGCCTCTATCACGGCACCGGCGACCTCTTCTCCTCTGCTGTCGTGGGCAAGCTCACCCTTGGCAAAGACCTCAAATCCGCGGTTGAGGATTCCCATAACTACATCGCCTCTTCCATCCGTTATACGGTCGAAGATAAACTCGACGGCCTCCTATATGGCGTGGAGTTTGAAAAGGCATTGCCCGAACTACTTAAGTAATCGGAAAAAGGGGCCTTTCCCTTCAATCAGACGGAGATATTCGCCTGCTAGGGTCCCCGCCCTAATACAGAACAAAACCGAAATGAATTTCGGTCGGAACTCGGGCGAACCCGAGTTTTTTTGCTAGAATTAGGCATGCGCGGCCCGTTCAGGAA
>CADCPN010000060.1 GCA_902803375.1 uncultured Erysipelotrichaceae bacterium
GATGCTGCGTTATCTGGACTGGAAAAAAGGCAAAAATCGCGATGGCGAGTGAGTTCGCCATCCCTTACGTGCACCTAGGAGTTTTTTACTTTAGTAAATTTATTTCGCTTTCACGGTTTCGGCGACAACTTTCTGCTCGGCAGCGATTTCTGCGTTGACTTCCATAAGCTCCTGATTGGAGATAGGCTCAGTCATCGCACTCATATCCTCGAGACGGAGGACTTCGGCAAGGTGAAATTCCTTCATCATGATGTTGACGATGTTGCGGCCGAACATATAGGTGAGAAGACCGTTTCCGACCAATTGGCCCCCAGCATCGACGACGGTGCCGATGATGGAGCCGACGGGAACGTTTTTGAAGAGACTGCCAACGAATTTGCCAACGCCGCTAGAGACCTGATTAAGTCCGATGGCGACGCAGGCGTTCTTTACGGCGCGCAGCATGATGGAATTTAGCTGCTTATCGCTTGGACGGAAGCCGTACAGCCAGATGAGGTTGCGGAGAAGCTGAATGATTTTGACGACGACGATGCCGGCATCGGCATAGCCTTTTTCGCTTAATGCCGTCATCGTGCCGGTTTCAGCGGCGTTGCGGATCATCATGGCTTTGCCTTTCTTCTCGATGAACCCACCGGCGGAGAAGGCGATCTTTAGGTCTTTGGCTAAGGCTTTTGCATCTTTGGAATGCTTATTCGGCGCGCCATGAGGGTAACGCTTGGCCAAGACGAGGATCTCGCTATAGGCGTCAAGGTTCTCTTTATCTTTTTTGAAGAGGCGGCTTGCATCGGCTTTCTTATCGACGTAATTCACGATAGCGGCCTGATCGGCGAGGTTTCTTGCAATCTCGAAACGCAGCTTGTTGTTCTTGGACTCGCTTTGATGGGTGAGGAGGCCTCCTTCAAGCTCAAACGCGTGATGGGAATAGATCTGGGCCAACATCACGATGAAGCAAATACTGTAGATGAGAAGCAATACGCCACCGACGATATAGCCGGCATATTCATTGATGTTATAGATATAGATGGTGGGGGAAGCGAAGATTGCGAGGCCAAGCAGATAAAGAAGGATGGAGAGCGAGACGAGGATGGCTTTGTTCCGCTTGGCGTTCCTTTCCGCTCTTTTTTGCTCCTGATATTCGGCGAAGCTGATGTCTTCGGTGCTTTTTTCTAGGCTATCGGCAGCCTTCTTATCGAAATCCACGACAACGGGGACTGAATTCTTCTTTTTTCCGAACATGGTTTTTCTCCTTGCAGGGTAAGACAAGTATAAAGCAAAAAGGAAGGCATTGCCCTTCCTTGTGTTTCCTTAATCCTTGAGGGTGAGGGAGATCGGGCAATGATCGGAGCCGAATATCTCGTTATGGATCTCGCTATCGAGGACCTTGTCCATGAATCTTTGGCTGACCACGTAATAGTCGATGCGCCAGCCTGCATTGTTTTCTCTAGCGTGGAAGCGGTAGCTCCACCAGGAGTATTTGACCTCGTCTTTATGAAGGAAGCGGAATGTATCGACATAGCCATGGCTAAGAAGATTGCTGAACCAAGACCTCTCTTCGTCGGTGAAGCCGGCGTTGTTGCGGTTGGCATTCGGGTTCTTGATATCGATCTCTTCGTGGGCGACGTTCAAATCGCCGGTATAGATGATGGGTTTCTTCTGGTCAAGCTCATCTAGGTATTCAAGGAGGTCCTTTTCGTATTCTCCGCGGAAATCTAAGCGCTTGAGGCCATCTCCGGAATTGGGGACATAGGCCCCGACGAGATAGAAGGAGTCAAACTCAAGGGTGATGACTCTGCCCTCGTCATCGTATTTGCCATCTTTTAGGCCATAATGGACGGATAATGGCTTAACTTTGCTTAAGAAAGCGACGCCGGAATATCCCTTCCTCACCTTGGAGATGGTCGCATAGGCTTCATAGCCTTCTTTGCGGTAAGGGAAGCCGCCAAGGCCGATCTCGGATAGCTTGGTCTCCTGCAAAAACAAAATATCGGGGTTAAGGGCGTCGATGCTCGCATCAAAGTCCTTCTTCATGACGGCGCGTAAGCCGTTGACGTTCCAGCTGACTAACTTCATTGTTTCTTTTCCTTTGCTCCGCAATCATACGCCTTAGAGAGAAGGAATTCCTTTCTTTCGCCCTCTCCTAACGCAACGATAAGCGATTCCTTCTTATCGTTAAGGATAAAGAAGAAGATGGCATCCTCCTTAACGATCCTCGCCTTATAGCAGGCGAGATAGGGATAAGCCTTCTTTTGCTTGCCTTGTTTTTCTCTAACTAGCCTATCCTCATAGACGAAGGTAGAGGCTTTTTCCTTTTTGGCTCTGCCTTTCTTTAGCAAAGGCGCCAAGAAGAATAAGGATAAAGAGGCCAAAAGCAAGATTAGCCCAATGCCCATAAGTGCATAGCTTCCCGCGTCGAAGCCTAGAAAGAAGCTAGCGATGAAAAGAGTGAGGCCACAGATGCCAAGAAGAAGGAACAGCAATAAGAACAAAACATGCACTTTTCCTATATAAGCAAGTAGATAAGAAAGGTAATTATCACTGTCTTCTCTGCCTTCTCCGATATTCTTTTCAAAAGTTGGAATGCCTTCGACCAATTGATAGCCGCAATATAGGCAATATTCGTCACCTGCATCGACGACTTTGCCGCAGTGCGGGCAGGTTGGATTTCCTAAGCTCATGTCGCTATCCTCCTTCTTTCAATGATTACCTTCGCGGCAAGGAAGGACTCGGTCCCGACGTCCATTCCTTTCTTACTAAGGTAGACAAAATATCTTCTGCCCCCTAATCGCATCAGGAAATAGAAGGCTTCCTTGCCCTCATATGCATAGAGGCAGTCTTGATAAGGCAAGGAAGCCTCCAAAGTCATAAAGTGGTGATTTTGTATATACACTTTATGGATGTTCAAACAAGTTTGCCTAACTTCGACCGAACTTTCTTTCACCCTATTTTTCTCCGATTCTATGTGAAATATCGGATATAGGAGGTTACTGAGGAAAAGCAAGATTACCGTAAAGAGAAGCATGAACAAATCTCCATCGGTGGGAAGCTCGGCATAGAAGTCTAAAATGGTTAAAAGGAGTAAGAATGCGGCTAAGGCGGCTAGGAATAGGGAATAAGGCCATAAGGCAATAAGCCCCACCCGGAAAAGCTCGCCATAGGGAAGAGGGTCTCTTTTAGAGTTGATGATCTCATCGACGATCTCTTCCTTCCTGCCGTGATGAAGGTCGTTAATCGCTTTCTTGCCGCAGCTTGGGCAGAACCTGGCCTGAAGAGGAAGCGGCCTATTGCAGCGCAGGCACCTTCCCTTTGACCTGGGGTAATAACCTAGCAAAGGCAACTTGCCATAAAGGAGCGCCTTCCTAAGGAATAGGTAGACGAAGAAGAACAATAGCAATATCCATCCGCTGGTGGCGAAGCCTATATAAAGGTTTGTAGAAATAGAAGCGGCCCCCTCGCTTTTTAGCTCGCTATAAGCCTGAAAGGCTATCCAGCAACAAAAGGAGAGGACAAGTAAAAGCAGGGACGCCAAAAGGATGATCCCTCCAAGGATATCGGACTTGAAGTAGAAGCTATTTCTGATCAGTTTCCTTTTCCTTGCTCTTTCTTCTTTGCTCATCGCTATATATGAAGTTTAACGCGGATTTAAGAGGAAGGCTAATGACTCCGACGATGAGGGCGGTCAGCAAGCTACTGCCGAAGCGGATGGCGGCGCGAAAGAAGTCGCCGGCGAAGGAGTAGTTGTTGATCAAGGCGTCTAGATACATCAATAAGGTCGTGAAGGCGCTGACGAGGATGGAAGCGGAAAATAAGGTCACGAAATAGATGACGTAATGCTTCTCTAGATGCTCCCCTTTTCTTCTATATAGATAAGCGACCAAGCCAACGAGGAGACCTCGGATGGCCGGGGGCAGCATCCATAAAGGAGTCGTGGGCATCAACCCATACCCAGAGAAGCTAATCTGGGCGACGAATTCGCCTAGCAATGCGACGATGACCGCGTCTAATGGTCCATACATCAAAGATGCAAGGATGACGGGCAAACTTGCGAAGGTGATCTTGGCGAAGCCTAGATCCAATTTGAAGATGCCGATGGCGATATATACCGCCACAAGCATCCCGTTCACGCAGATGCGTTTGACTTTGTTATCCCCCATGGGTAATAAAAACCTCCTATCTGGGGGAGGCTGCTATAAAAAGAGAACGCTGAACTTACGTACGGATATTTCTTAGCGGCTGCGAGTAGATACCGCGTAACCAAAGGCTAAGCCATTGATCGCTTCGTCCATCGACGACCTCCCATTCGATGGCACTTGACGCATCTACCCTACTCCAAGAAAAAGTAGGTTCCTCTCTTTCGCCAAGGGATTCTTGGCTCCACCTACTATACTCTAGAAATTCTTTTTGGGAACGGATAACGTTCCTGGTTTCCTTTGACGAACGAAAATAAACAAATTGTTCGTTTCCCTTAATCAAAATACGCATTAGATGCTCGCTAATGTTCATTGACTGGAAAACATTGCTCTATTTACACATCTAGGCCCTTTTATATGGGTTTCTCAAAAACGTAACAACAGCGGAAGAAGTACAAGTAAGCAATAAATGAGTTTCCTATGATTTTACCGATTTAAATAAAAGAAAAGGGTAGATGCGGTCGCATAATCCGATATATCGGTAAATCGTTATTGAAAGCCTTTACCGATTCTGGCGATTAAGTAATAATTTACAGCATGAGAACTTTAACTATTGTTAGACGCCCCGGTTCCATCGGCAAACCGAGAGACGTCACAATCATCTCCGATGAAAAGAAACTCGGGGAACTCAAGGCCGAGCAAGAGAGCGTTTCCATCCCCTTCGATGGCAAAGAGCATGCCTTCCAGGCGCAGATCGTTGGCAGGGATGGCAGAATCTATCGCTCCAACAGCTATTTCGAGAATTCCGGTGTCAAGGAGCTTAAGCTTTTCTTGACCGTCTCCGGCTCTAGGCTCGTCTTGGAGCTAAAGTAAGCAGGTACTAATCATGGCAAACGAAAAGAAAGACATCGTTGGCAGCCCGAACGCGGCCAACATCACCAACATCACCGAGCTTGACCGCCCGATCCTCTTTGAGGGCAAGCCCATCGTCGAAAAGGATGGCGTCACCCCGACCAGAAAGAAGATCGTCAAGGTCGCCAAGATGATCGGCGGGCCCAGCGGCATGATGAACAAGATCGATGGCAACGCCCCGGAATACTATTCCCTCGCCGGCTCCGTCACCGATGAGGAAGCCGACTTCCTCCTAAAGCTGGGGCTTCGCCATCTCCGCACCAACTATGAGATGGCCAAGAGGATGAACTGGGATATCGAACGCGTCAACCGCGTCTCCGATAGACTCGGCGAAATCGGCGTCATCCGCGTCGACTATGGCGAGGGCGAGAAAGAAGGGGAACATACCTTCTATCTCCCGATTTTCGCCCCAGGATTACTCGAGATCATGGTCGTTTCCAAAAACGCCAAGGAGCATCCGGAAATCCGCCGCGCCTTCAACCAGTATACCCATGACCGCATGGGCAGCATGGGCCCGATGATCCCAGATGGCTATGGCCTCATGAGAGTCATCCCGATAGAGCGCTCCCTCCCCAAAGGAGAAGAAGTCGATCCTCGCGATACCCTTTCCTACTATATCGATAAGTATGACACCTACTCCGTCGGTGCCTGCTCCTGCCGTACCTGCCGCACCCAGATGGGCGAAGGCTGCGGCCACCTTGCCGAAGATCGCTGCATCAAGCTAGGCAAGGCTGCCAAATACTTCATCCGCACCGGCAAGGATAGGCAGATCTCCAAGGAAGAGCTCTATCAGATCATGGAGAAGTGCGAAGACCAGGGTCTCATGCACTGCATCCCGAACATCGAAGGCCTAGATAAGGGCAACACCACCGCTATCTGCGACTGCTGCGGCTGCGCCTGCTTCGGCCTCCGCCCCGTTGAAGAATTCAAGATCAACGACGCCGTCGCTTCCAACTATCGCGCCGAAGTTCGCTCTGAGAACTGCGTCGCCTGCGGCAAGTGCGTCGAGAACTGCCCTGTCAACGCCATCCGTCTGGGCGTCAAACTCCCGATGAAGAAACAGATCAAGTTCGCCACCCAGAAAGACCTCTCTAACCACACCAACAAAGCGGCCGTCACCAACGCCGACTACCGTTTCACCCGCCAGGACGTCATCCCGGAAATGGGCACCGCTCCCTGCAAAACCGCCTGCCCGGCCCACATTGGCATTCAAGGCTACATCAAGATGGCGGGAGAAGGCCGCTATAAAGAAGCCCTCGCCCTCATCAAGCACGAGAACCCCTTCCCGGCCGTCTGCGGACGCATCTGCAACCACGCCTGCGAATCCGCTTGCACCCGTGGCACCGTTGACCAGGCCATCGCCATCGATGACATCAAGAAGTTCATCGCCGAGCAGGAGCTCAACCCGGAGACCGCTTTTGTCCCCTGGGTCCGATATAACTATTCCGACAAGAAGATCGCCATCATCGGCGCAGGCCCCTCGGGATTAAGCTGCGCCTATTACCTTGCGCAGGATGGCTATGACATCACCGTCTTCGAGAAGGAAGAGAAGCTTGGCGGCATGATGGCCCTAGGCATCCCGGCCTTCCGTCTAGAGAAGAACGTCGTCGAAGCCGAAATTGATGTTCTCAGAAGGCTCGGCGTCAAGTTCCAGACTGGCGTCGAAGTCGGCAAAGACGTCACGATCCCGCAGCTTCGGGAGCAGGGTTACAAAGGCTTCTACATCGCCATCGGTGCTCAGCTTTCCCGCAAGCTTGGCGTTCCGGGCGAAGACCACAGCGAAGTCGTCGGAGGCATTGACTTCCTCCGCGACGTCAACCTTGGCAAAGGCAAGAAGCTCTCCGGCAACGTCGTCGTCGTTGGCGGCGGCAACGTCGCTATGGACGTCGCCCGCACCGCGCTAAGGCAGGGCGCCGAGAAAGTCGACCTCTATTGCCTTGAGCAGCGCAACGAGATGCCGGGCTCTGCCGATGAGATCGCAGAAGCCGAAGAAGAAGGCATCATCATCCATAATGGCTGGGGCCCGAAGGAAATCCTCAAGAACGAAGATGGCTCCCTCAAAGGCATAGAGTTCAAGAAATGCACCGCCGTCAAAGTCGATGACCGCTTCAACCCGCAGTATGACGAAGCCACTCTTGTTCTTGCGGAAGCTACGAGCATCCTCCTTGCCATCGGTCAGGCTTTCGATTATGGCAAACTCCTTGAAGGCACCGATGTCACCCTCTCTAAGCGTGGCTTAGTCGAGGCTGACCCGGTCACCCTCCAGACCGCCGATCCGGATATCTTCGTCGGCGGCGATTGCTTCCATGGCCCGAGATTCTGCATCGATGCCATCGCTAACGGCAAACAGGCCGCCATCTCCCTCCACCGCTATGTCCAGCCGGGCCAGTCCCTTACCGCCGGACGCGATAGAAGAGACTACGTCGAACTTGATAAGGGTAACCTCGTCCTCGATGGCTTTGATACCGCTAAGCGTCAAATCCCGGCCGTCGGACCGGTCGATACCAAGTCCTATAAGGATAACCGTGGCATCTTCACCGAAGAGCAGATCCGCAAGGAAGCCGCTCGCTGCCTCTCCTGCGGCAAAGCCTATGTCGACCCCAACATCTGCGTCGGCTGCGGCCAGTGCGTCCTCCAGTGCAAATTCGATGCTGCCCACCTCGTCAAGAAGACCAAGATCTACGCCAAAGACTTCGACTCCCTTCTCCCGAAGGCCGTCGGCCATACCCTTGGCCGCGGCGTCAAGATCGCCGTCGGCGCGCTTAAGAGAGACTGATCTTCATGCACGAACTAGGACTTTGCTCCGAGCTGTATGACACCCTTCTGGATTTGATGGAGAAGGAGCACCTCTCCACCATCTCCTCCGTTACCCTAACCGTCGGCGAAGCCACCGCTGTCGTTCCTAACTACATGAACGATTGCTGGCCCGCCGTTGTCGAAGGCAGCAAGCTAGAAGGCTGCAAGCTCAACGTCATCTTCAAGAAGGCGATGGGCCGCTGCCATGAATGCGAGAAGGAGTACGTGATCTCCGACTTCCACGGGCATTGCCCATATTGCGGCTGCGAAGATTACGACATGCTTAACGGCTACGAATTCGAAGTGACCGAGGTTATCGGCCATTAAGAAACCAATCCAAAAAAAGAACCTAGGGAGACGAGCGATCGCCTCCCTTTTCTTATGCAACGTTTGTAAAGGATATCCCCTTTAAATAACGACATGGCGTAGCGGTTTCCTAAGGAAATAGGCTAGCATGCCTAAAGCAAATTGCCATAGAAACCGCACGCGTCTAGCCTAGCTCCCCTAAAAGGACGTTTTTAGCGGTTTGTTTTCGCCTCGCCCGCCTTCTTTGAAAACGGCCTTTATGTCGTTAAAGGCGATGCGACCTATGTCCCCTATTTTTCCAAAGATAGCGGCAAACTTCTAGCAAAAGGCGGCGATTTGGCCAGCAGAAGCGGCAATTCCATCGGCTCTATCGCCATCGCTATATCGATAGTATGCCATGCTTCCTTGATAGATATAGACCTTGGTCTCGCCCCCTTATGCCAGGGTTGACTTCGCGACCCTTTTTTAAAGTGATTAGCCCTATGCCTTGCTTGGGCGCAGGGGCTTTCTAGGAGTAAATTTTTCGGGTGATTCCGAATTATTTTGACACGCCTAGAAGCCTGCGCTACATTAATGCAGTCTTAGAGATATCTAAGGCTTGGATCACTCTATTCAGAGTCAGACAGTGGCGATAGATCCGTTGCCGCCGGAGCCCTAAAAAGCTCCATATTGATTCCTCTTAAGCGGGGAAATTTTGTAAGTTGGCTTACTTTACAGCCATTAAATGTCCGCGTCCGCGTACAACTTGTAAAACGATCAATAAGAGTAGTAAAAGTAACCCTTTGCTATATAGACTCTGATCCCTTCGTTCCCAACCTTCTTTTTCGGTGGAACGAGAACCGAATTGAATCGTTGAGCATGGCTGCCGGTCGCGGCGCCGTGCTCTTTTGTTTTATTGCGAGTGTTCGCAGGAAAGGAATTTAAGAAACATGTCCAGAGTATTAGTCATCGGATGCGGCGGCGTTGCCACCGTCGGCATCACCAAGTGCACCCAGCACCCGGAGGTCTTTGAGGAGCTAATGATCGCTTCCCGCACAAAGAGCAAGTGCGATGCCCTCAAGGAGAAACTTCAGCCCCACACCAAGACCAAGATCACTACCTGCAAGGTCGATGCCGGCAATCTCGAGCAGATGGTCGCTCTTCTAGATTCCTATAAGCCGGATATGGTCATGCACCTAGGCATGCCTTACCACAACCTCGTACTGATGGAAGCCTGCCTCCGCTGCAAGGTCCACTACCTCGATACCGCCGCCTATGAGCCAGAGGACGTCAACGATCCCGAATTCCGCAAATACTACGATAAGCGCGTCAAGGAAAAGGGGTTCTATGCCTATTTCGACTACCCACTCCAGTGGGCATACCGCAAGAAATTCGAGGAAGCCGGCATCGTCGGCGTCCTCGGCTGCGGCTTCGACCCGGGCGTCACCCAAGCCTATGTCGCCTATGCCAAGAAGCACCAGTTCGACACCATCGATACCCTCGATATCCTCGACTGCAACGGCGGCGACCACGGCTATAAGTTCGCCACCAACTTCAACCCGGAAATCAACCTCCGCGAAGTCTCCTCCAAAGGCGCTTACTGGGAAGGCCACGCGTGGCACGCCCTCGAACCGATGGCCATCCACAAGACCTATGACTTCGATGGCGTCGGCGTGAAGGATATGTATTTGCTCCACCACGAAGAAATTGAGTCCCTCGGCCTCAACTATCCCGAAATCAAGAGGATCCGCTTCTTCATGACCTTCGGAGAGTCCTACCTTGACCATATGCGCTGCCTCGAAGACGTCGGCATGCTCTCCACGAAAGCCATCGACTACAATGGCGTGAAGATCGTCCCGATCCAGTTCCTCAAGGCCCTTCTCCCCGACCCCGCCACCCTTGGCCCCCGCACCAAAGGCAAGACCAACATCGGCTGCATCTTCACCGGCAAGAAAGACGGCAAGGAGAAGTCCTATTACATCTATAACGTCTGCGACCACCAGGAAGCTTACAAAGAGACCGGCCTCCAGGCCATCTCCTATACCACTGGTGTTCCAGCCATGTGCGGCGCGATGATGGTCCTCACCGGCAAATGGAATCAGCCGGGCGTCCATAATGTCGAGGAGTTCGACCCCGATCCGTTCATCGAGGCCCTTGATAACAATGGCCTTCCCAAGAAAGAGACCAATTCCCCGGTCCTAATTGACTAAAATGGCAGAACTTAAAAAAGACAATAGGCCTCCCTTCCGCAACCTCGCTTCCGTCGACCCCTATAAGCTATTCGCCTCCCTCCATACCCCTGCCTTCGTCATCGACGAAGCCCAGCTCATCTATGATGGGGAGATCCTGAAGAAGGTGCAGGAGGATACGGGCTGCCGCATCCTCCTCGCCCAGAAATGCTTCTCTAACTATGACCTATATCCTCTACTAGAGAACTACGTCGCCGGCACCGAAGCCAGCGGCCTCTATGAAGCGCGCCTAGGCAAGGAAGAGATGCCCAACAAAGAGGTGCATACCTTCTGCGGCGCCTTCCGCGAAGAGGAATTCGATGAGGTTCTGAAGTATTCCGATCACCTCGTCTTCAACTCCGTGAATCAGCTAAAGAAATTCGGCAAGAAGGCCAAAGACTCCGGCAAATCCATCGGGCTTCGCATTAACCCGGAAGTCTCCACCCAGGTGGGGCATGATATCTATAATCCCTGCGCGCCGGGCTCTAGGCTTGGCGTCACCCTCAAAAACTTTGAGGAGCAGATGGACGAAGATACCCTTTCTCTGCTCGATGGCATCCACTTCCATACCCTTTGCCAGCAGAACTCCATTGACCTGGAGACCACGCTTAAGGTCGTCGAGGAGAAGTTTGGCAAATACTTCCATAACCTTTCCTGGATCAACTTCGGCGGCGGCCACCACATCACCCGCGAAGATTATGATATCGCAAGGCTTGAACGCCTCATCAAGCACGTTCAGGACACCTATAACGTGCTCGTCTACCTTGAGCCCGGCGAAGCGACCTGCCTTAACGCGGGCTACCTCGTCAGCAAGGTTCTCGACACCTTCGATAACGGCGACTTCCATATCGGAATCCTCGACACCTCCGCCGCCTGCCATATGCCAGACGTCGTCGAGATGCCTTATCTGCCGCCGCTATACCAGACCGACCTAGAAGGCTACGACTACAAGATCCGCCTTGGATCGCAGACCTGCCTTTCTGGCGACGTCATCGGCGATTTCTCCTTCCCCGGTCCTATCAAGGAAGGCGATATGCTCATCTTTGGCGATATGGCTTTATATACCACGGTCAAGACCAATACCTTCAACGGCATGCCTCTTCCTGGCATCTATCTGCTAAAGAAGGACTACTCCATCGAAACCATCGCTACGTTTGGCTACGACGACTTCAAGCATCGTCTAGGCAAAAGCAAATAGAGGTAACTGCAACAAAATGAAAAAATACAATTTCGCCGTCGTCGGGGCCACCGGCCTCGTCGGCAGAACCTTCCTTAAGGTCATGGAGGAATATAACCTCCCCATCGATAACCTCCGCCTTTTCGCCAGTGAAAGAAGCGTGGGCAAGACCCTCGTCTATGCCGGCAAGGAATACGTTGTCGAGCCGCTAAAGGAAGGCTGCTTCCTCGGCAGCGATTTCGCTTTGTTCTCCGCTGGCGGCAGCGTCTCTAAAGACTGGGCCCCGGTCGCGGCGAAAGAAGGCGCCATCGTCGTCGATAATTCCTCCTATTGGAGAATGGATCCCAACTGCGCCCTCATCGTCCCGGAGATCAATATCGATGACTATAAGGGCAAGTCTAGGATCATCGCCAACCCCAACTGCTCCACGATCCAGTCCGTCCTTCCGCTGAAGGCCCTTGACGATGAATTCCACATCACCAAGATCACCTATAGCACCTATCAGGCTTGCGCAGGCAGCGGCATCAAAGGCCTCACCGACCTGGAGAACACCCGCAAAGGCGAAGCCCCGAAGTTCTATCCGCATAACATCGCGGAGACCTGCATCCCCGAGATCGATGTCTTCGGCGATGATGGCTATTCCAAAGAGGAGATGAAAATGGTCAACGAGACCAGGAAGATCCTCCACCGCGACGACATCAAGATCTCCGCCACCTGCATCCGCGTCCCCGTCGCCGTTGGGCATGGCGTCCTCATGCAGGTCGAATTCGAAAAGCCCGTCGATGTGGTTCGCGCCAGAGAAGTCCTTGCCGCAAGTGAAGGCATCAAGGTCCTCGATGACCCGAAGAACCACGTCTACCCGACCTCCACGGTCGCTAAGGATAACGACACCGTCTACGTCGGCAGAATCCGCAAGGATCTAGCCGTCGATAACGGCCTTCTCCTATATTCGGTCGCCGACAACGTACGAAAAGGCGCTGCCGCCAACGCCGTAGAGATCGTTAAGAAGATCATCGAGGAGGGCAAATAATGTACAAAGTCTGCAAATTTGGCGGCTCCTCCCTTTCCACCGCCGAAGAGTGGAAGAAGGTTAAGGACATCGTCGAGTCCGACGAAGATAGGCATATCGTCGTCGTCTCCGCAATCGGCAAAGCCGATAAGAAGGATGATAAGGTCACCGACCTCCTCTACCTCATCTATCAGCACCACAAATACCACGTTGACTTCACTCCCCTTTTAGAGGCCGTTATCGACAAATACCTCACCATTAAGAAAGAGCTGGGCCTCAATATCGACATCGAGTCGGAGTTCGACGAGATCAAGGAGCGCATCCTCGATAACGACATCTCCGAGGACGAGCTCGTCTCCAGGGGCGAATACTTCTCCGCGAAGATGATGGCCGAATACCTAAGCTTCGACTTCGTCGATTCCAAGGAGCTCATCAACTTCGACTATAACGGCAAAATCGTGGAACCCGAGACCCTTGAATGCATCGAGCGTGCCGTCAGTGTCCACGAATACATGGTCGTCCCTGGCTTCTATGGCTCTTACCCGAACTACCGCATCTGCCTATTCTCCCGCGGCGGCAGCGACGTCACTGGCTCCTATATGGCCAAAGGCGCGGAAGCCGACCTATACGAGAATTTCACCGATGTAAGCGGCTTCTATATGGCCGATCCCCGCATCGTCGATAATCCCCGCCACATCGCCCAGGTCTCCTATGACGAACTCCGCGTTCTTTCCTACATGGGTGCCTCGGTTTTGCACGAAGAGACCATTCTTCCCTTAATCGACGTTGAGATCCCTATCCGCGTCCTTAACACCAATTGCCCCGATGAAGAAGGCACTTGGGTCAAGAAGAAAGCCCGTGGCAGAAAGCATCTCGTCACCGGCATCTCCGGCAAGAAAGGCTATCTCGCCCTCTCCTTCGTCAGGGAGAAGAAAGCGGATAAGCTTGCCGCCCTTCTTGACGTTCTTAACGTCTTCAAGGAGTACCACGTCCCCGTCGAGAACATCCCGACTTCCATCGACGCCTTCTGCGTCATCGTCGAGAAGAACCTCATCGAAGAGAAGTACTATGACATCATCGCCGATCTAAAGACGATCCCCGGCATCACCAGGATCGATGAGGACGAAGACCTTGCCCTCGTCGCCGTCGTCGGCGGCAACATGGTCAGAAAGACCAATGCCCCCAGCGAAGTCCTAAGCGTCTTCGGGGATAACGACATCAACATCAAGCTCATCGACCAGGGCATCGACGAATACTCGATCGTCCTTGGCGTCTCTAACTCCAACTTCGACAAGTCCATCCGCGTCCTCTATGAAAAGTTTGCGCATGAGAAAGTCGCTGAAGTAAGGTAAGCCGCTTCAAAAAACTCGAGAACCGCAAGGAACTCGAGCTTTTATTTTGCTTAGAGTAGCAAAGCGATGGCAGTCGCGGAATTTGACCTACTGATAAGGATGCAGGCAAGGTTGAACGTAAAGGCGAGCAATGAGCCAATTATGACGATGCCCGGGAGCAAAAGCTCTTTCTTGCTTAGCTTTAGGCGTCTATTAAGGATAGCTAGGAAGATATAGCAGCCCGCGGTGAGGACTATCGCTAAGACGATGATCGTGAAATAGCTGCCCGGCTCTTTTAACTGAGCGGGATAGATGAAGTTGGCGATGGTGAAGACCCCAACGACCACTCCCTTGGATAGACGTGTTGGCGAGGTGATGCTTCCCGCGTCTTCGCCTTTTCTTTCCCTGCCAAGGAATAGGTCTAGCACCGAGAGAATTCCTAAGACCAGGAATAGGCTGATGGTGAAGCAGCCATAGATGGTATTTCCGCTGTCGCCGAAACCTACTGCGAATTTGCCGTAATTGATAAGGCAGGAGCAGAGTCTATGGATGATGAAGACCTCAAAGATCGGGCTAAGGTTACCAAGAATGAATGGGTTGAGGTATCTGTAGAAGGAGATTGAATGAGCTTGCGGAATCTCGACGAAGACAAAGGGGATGCACATAAGCAAGAAGGTGCCGAGGACAATCATCATGATCGCGTTGCCCGTGTCGTTAGCAAGCTTGCTCCAGAAACAGCTATAGCCATATTGGAATAGCAATGCCAATAGGCAAAATGCATACATGACCAAAAAGCCCCAATAATGGACTTCGGGACGGAAGAAGACCGTACCCTCGGCTCCTTCGACAGGGATAGAAGGCGGATTGGTGCTATCAGGAAGCGTTACGTAGCTTACGCGCAGCCCATAGACGAGCACCGCCATCCAAAAGGAGAAGGTGAAGGCGATTAGAAGCATGCATAGAAGGAGCAGGTGCCTGCTTTTCCGGATGTCGCCTTCTTTCATAGGAGCGCTATAGAAGGCGTCTGCCGCCGACTTATAGAAGCGGTAGGAATCGCCGACTAGCGGCAAAAACAATGCAAATAGCAAGCTTGGGATGAACATCGCCCAATAGATCTGCGAGGCATCGTATCCCCTGCCATAGCGGACCAGCTGCTGATTATCCAGGATAAGCCAATGGTAAGAGGAATAGGCGCTAGTTAACGTGGCTGCGAGCATGGAGATGGAGAAGGTCACAAGCGCCATGACGATAAATAGGGGCAGCCATCTTTTAAGCTGATATTTCAAATAAGCCTTATTCATGGTTATTCGCCCTCCTTTGACTCTTTTCTTGCTAAGGCCATTCGCAAGGCGATGGCCTCATCTGGCGCGATGGGGACCTGCTCTAGAAGAATCGGGTCTTCTTCGCGGCGCAGCGCTTCAATGCGCGCCTCATCTTCTTTGATGACGAAGTTATGGATGCTGCCAAGTCTCCGATAGGAGATGGCCTCAAAGCCATAGGCATGAAGCTTGCCTTCGCTAAACTCACCTTTGAATGCGGCTTGGTATTTGACCATGGAGGAAGCCATATCCTGCTCCTGCCCATTAACGGCAAGGCTGCCTTTATAAAGCAACACGAATCTCTCGCAAAGCCTATCAAGGGTAGAGATGTTATGGGAGGCGATGAAGATGAGTTTTCCTTCCTCGGCTTTTAATAGAAGCTTTTCTTTGATGATGCTGACGACAAGCGGATCTAAGCCATCGAACGCCTCATCTAGCAGCATGATCTCCGTATCGACGTTTAAGGAAAGCGCGATGAAGGTTTGCCTTTTCATGCCCTTGGAGAAGGTGGCGATTTTCTTATTTAGAGGAAGATTCAGCTCGTTTAGGAGCGACAGATACCCTTCCTTATCGATTTTATAGAAGCAAGAGTAAAGGTTATAGATCGATGCCGGGGTTGCGTCTTTTTCGGCATAGGGGTCATCGGGAAGATAGAAGATCTTCTCCTTGGCTTGCATTGTCGATGCTTCAAACCCATCGATCAATATGACTCCTTTATCTGGGTGCATGACCCCGCTTAATAGCCGGAATAACGTGGACTTGCCCGCGCCATTTTCGCCCACGAGCCCAATGACTCCGGGGTCAAGGCTTAGGCTAAGCTCGTTGATCGCTTTGGTAGACCCAAAGCTTTTGCTTATGGAATTTACCTCGATTTTCATTAAGTCTATTTCCCTTCCTTATTCAAGACTTCGATTATTTCTTCTTTGCTATAGCCTCGCTTTAGCAAAGAGTGAATCTCAATGGAGAGCTCTTCCATGCGGATGTCTTTGCCGCCTTTTTTGGCAAAGTATCCTTTTTTAGGAAGAGAGATGGCGTAACCATCTTCCACGAGGACCTGAAAGCTCCTCGCCACCGTATTCGGGTTGACGTTCATGCTAACTGCGGTCTCTCTGACGCTGGGGAGGGGATCCCCATCCTGATAGGCTCCTTTATCGATCAGGCTTTCGAAGCTTCTGACGATCTGCAAGTAGATTGGGCTGTCTGCATTGAAATTCATAACTGTATTATTACTCCTAGTACAGATTATGCAAACAATTATTTTTGCGCGTTGATGCGTTTGCTATACTCAAAAAGGCAGATTGGAGTAGCGAATATGAAGGTTTTGATGATTAATGGCTCCCCGAAACGGAACGGAGTCTGCAACTTTGCGCTGGAAACGATTGGATCTGTCCTAAAGGAAGAAGGCATCGACTTTGAGATTATCCAAGTCTCGGGGCAAGTCATCGCGGGCTGCCTTGGCTGCGGCTATTGCATGGCCAATAAAAAATGCGTCCAAACCAAGGATTTCGTTAATGAAGTCGGAAGCAAATGCAAGGAAGCCGATGGCTTTATCTTTGCCTCCCCAACTTATTACGCCGGAGTCTCGGGACAATTGAAGTCCTTGCTGGATAGGCTTTATTATGCCTATGGCGACAACCTTTCCTATAAGCCTGGCGCCGCAATTGCTTCCGCTAGACGGGCTGGCACCCTATCGGTATTCGATGACATCAATAAGTATTTCTCCATCAATAACCAGCCTATCGTCACCAGCAATTATTGGAACAACATCTTTGGCAACTCCGTGCAGGAAGCCAAGCAAGATGAAGAAGGCATTTTCGTGCTGAAGCAATTAGGCCATAACATGGCTTATATGCTTAAGGCTCTTAAGCTGGCCGAAGAATCCGGGCTAGAGAGAAAGAAAGAAAAGCGCGTAGGCACGAACTTCATTCGCTAAAGATATCTCCAGGGCAAAACCTGGAGTTTTTTTGCATGAACGATTGCAATTGCCATGGAAAAACCATGAAGAGCTACGATGCTGCGTCTAATTGAAGAAAGAATAGAACTCTTATCGTCACGGCGAAGACGTTATCTAGGCTACTCTCCCTATTATCGGAGAAAAAGAAAAGCCGGACTCAAGCGTCCGGCATTCTTTCGACTACGATTCTTGTCTTTTCAGTAAAGATAAGAATATCCAGAAGACTCAGTGTCTTCGTTATTCAAAGAGGACTCAGTCAATTCCTTGTCCTCGTAGTCTTGCTCATCGTGGAAGATCGCGCCCATAGCGGCGATTTCTTCCAGCTTCTTCGCATAAGATTCCATTGCGCTCATGTTTTATTCCTCCCTTTTCTATATGCTTTTCGATAATAGCAGTAGCCTTCCTTGAAGCGGTTGCCTCTTGGAACAGCCTTGTTATAAACGTATCGGTAAATCCCCTCAATAGGTAAAAATCCTGAAAGCGTTTTCCGAAAACGCTTTCAAGAAAAATGCCTATTCATCGATACTATTCCTTCGGTATATCGGTAATATCCTATCGGTAAAGCAAGATTTGATATCTTACTTTCATGTTTTCTTTACCGATAAAAAATCCCCTATTTCTAGGGGAGACTTTGGTTATTCTTGCTCCTCGGAGAAGTCTCTATCCAAAACGGCGAAGAAGTTGATCTCTGGATATTTTTCCTTCAGCTTAGCCGTGATGGCCTTAATCTTGGAGGCGGGGTCTTTCTCTTCATAGGAGAAGATGACGTCGAAGGTTACGGTCGAGGTCTCTTCATCCAGATAATAGCCGTGCATCTGGATGATGTGAGGCTCGGCGTAGACGAGCTTCGCCAGGTCTTCTTTGATGGCTTTGGCTTTGGGGCAACTTTCGTTAGATGCATAGATGCCAAGCGTCAAGAGGAAGCGGTATTTCTTATAGGCCTCAGCCTGGATGGTCCTAGTGAGCTTATGGATTTCCTTTGCGGTCATATTGTCGTCTAGCTCCATATGGGCGGAGGCGATGACCCTATCGACGCCATAGGAGTTAAGGATGAGGTCATAGACGCCTTTAACTTCCTTATGGCTGAGAATGAGCTTTTTTAAGCCATCCACGGTATCCTTATCGACCCTTTCCCCGATGATGGAGCTTAGGCTTTCCTTAAGGGCTTTGAAGCCTGAATAGAGGATGAAGCAGCCAATCGCGCAGCCTAGGTATCCTTCGACATAGACATTGGCATACTTCCCAATTAGCGCACCGATAAGGGTGGAAAGAGAGAGGACGCTATCCATAAGGGCGTCCGTGCCGGAGTTGGACAAGGCTTCGCTTTTGACCTGCTTTCCCCTTATCTTGAAGAAGAGGCCTAGCGTTATCTTCACTGCTATCGCAGCAGCGATGATGAGAAACGCGGTTAGGTCATAGCTAGCCATCTCGCCTTCTTGGAAATAGGCGATGATGGATTTCACCGATTCGACGATCGCGGTCCCGCCAGCCAGCAATATAAGCACGGCGATCATCATCGCGCTAAGATACTCAACTCTGCCATAGCCGAAGGGATGCTTCTTGTCTGGCTTTTTATTGGAGAGCTTGGCTCCGATGATCGTGAGCAGGCTAGATAAGGCATCGGTGAGGTTATTGACCGCATCGACGATGATCGAGATGGATCCGGCGAGGATGCCAACGAATACCTTGAAGGCGACAAGAAGGGCGTTGCCTCCTATGCCGATGGAAGAGGTTAGCACGATGGCCTTCTCCCTTTTCCTGCTTAGCATTTCCTTATCTTCCATACATAAGCTCCTATAAAAGACGGACGTATTATAAAAGAGGAAAAGAGGAAGGGTTAGCTAGTAGCCTGCCTTTATTGCTTTGTTAATGGTAAAGAAAAAGAAAGCACCTCCTGCCGAATAACAAGGAGGTGCATCTATTTTTGCTCTTACCGCTGATAAGAGAGGAAGGACATGAAGTTTTGGATCGTCATATTCTCGCCATATAGGCTGCCCTGGAGGTATTTGATGCCGACGTTGGTCGCGTATTTGGCTTCCTCTTCGCTAGAGATGCCATTGGCGGCGCCAAGAAGCTTAAGCTCCTGCAGCTCGCCAACGAGCTTGATGTAGGAGAGGGAGTCGGATTCGTTGGAAGTGGCGTCTTGAATCAAGCCAGAGGTGGTCTTGACGTAGGTGAGGCCAAGGTTCTTGAATCTGCTGAGGGGGCAGATGCCCATGGAGTAGCTTCTGACGCACCAATAAATGCCTAGGTCCTTCAAGGAAGGAAGCAGCTTCTCCAGCATCTCGGCATTCTCATTGGCGAACTCCGCGCTCATCGTTAGGGCAAGAGTTCCCGAAGGAATCTTGCTTTCTTCGATGATGGAGCGAAGCTTGCTTGGGAAGTCATGGTCTAGATAGGTGAAGCCAGAGATATCAAGGGCAAGCGAATGGATGTTGAAATCGCGCAGCAGGCTATCCCTATTTTCCTTATAGAAGGCAGCGACCTCGCGCAGGCCGATGTAGTCGATGGCCGCAGATAATCCCTGAGCCTCGGCAACGCGGTGCCACTCCGCCGTATGGATCTTCTGGTGGCCCTCCCCTTCATAGGCGATGCGGAACTCAATGAAGGCAGGCTTCTTGGTCGCGCTATCGATGATCGGGGTGAGATGGAGGGTGCTTCTTCCGGTTTTGACGCTATCGGCGAGAAGATCGGCGATATAGTCGTCGCGGAAGGCGCATCTGGCCCTGGTGCGGCCGACTTCGACGAGCCTGCCCTGCCCCAAACTCGCGCTGCGCTCAAGCTCGGTCTTGATGAGGGAGATCGCCTCGAAGGAAGTGGGTGCTTCGTTTGGATAGGCGATGGCGCTATAGGAGTAGCGGGGCGAAAAGGCTTCGTTGCCGGCGTAAAGCGGGCCTTGAATCTGCTCAGCGACTTCTTCGACCGCGGTATATAGCTCGGTCTTGGAGGTGAAGCCAGTGAGCTTCAGAACAAGGGTCAAGCCATCGTAACGGTAGATGAGGTCATCATATCCCGCGCCTTGGATCGCTTTGACGATGCTCGTCATCATCGCGTTGGCGGAGAGAGAGGAGGAACGCTCAACGATCTCGTCTTTGTTAATTAGGCGGATAGAGAGCAAGTAGCCTTTGCCGTTAGCCTTGATCTCATGGGAGAGGTCGATGGACAAAGCCTTAGAGTTGCGGATAAGGAGATTTTTATCGATAAGGGAGCTAGAGAGCTCGCTAGAAGCGGTCTCCTGCTCAAGGAGGATGGTGGTGAAGCCTTCGATGTCCGCGTTCTCGCCAAGCGAGGAAATCGTGGATTCCTTCATGGAGAGAGAAGGGATGACGCGCTTGCTGACGCCATGGGTAAGCGGGCACCATTGGCAAGGGCTATCTTCCCCATAGATGGCTTTGTGGCAAAGTTGCCCAGGCTGGATGCCCGGCATCTTCTGATGCAACGAATCGGAGATGCGGGTGAGACGGTAGCTTACCCTGTCGATCATGTAGAAGTACTTGCTGGAGTGGGTGGCGAAGGCGTTGAGGACGTTATAATAGGCGCCGCTACGCTCATTGAGGGCTAGATGAAGCGTGGAGCTCGCTAGCAGCGGCGCGAATTCATGTAGCTTTTCTCGATGCAGAAGCGGGATCTCAATGCTCTCTTTGCCTAGAAGATAGACGAAGCCGTATTTGGTGTTCTGCCAGGCGATCGGGGAGATATAGACCGTCTTCATGCCGATGCTAGATAGCGTTCCTAGCATGTTGCGGGGCAAGCTTAGCGGGGAAGAGCAGACATAAGGGAAGTCCTTGACGCTTGCTTCATAGAAGGGGTCGAGGATGTAGGCGGGAATGCGCTTGCCAAGGCTAGAGAAGCCTTTGACATCGCCGCTGCGGGATTGCTCCAAGATAAGCTCATAGTCATCGGAGACGTTATGGTAGAGATAGGCGCCGCCGACATCGAAGCCGATCATGCCTTCATATAGGCGGAAGATTTCGGCGAGGGCTTCGTGGAGTTCCGGCGCGGTTTTGCTCGCCATGATTTTGCCGGTGCAGGCTTCGATGGCGTTAAGCGCGATGATGCGCCTGGTGTTCTCATTCTGGAGAGAAGGGCTATAGACCTTGCCGTCGCCATAGGAGATATTGACGCCACGGCCTTTATGGAGGGCGCTTTTGGCGGTGGAAATCAAGGCGCTAGAAGGGACAAGGGGATAGACGGCTCCGCCGACGCTGCAGCCATAGACGTCCATGCGCGGGGAGTTCTTCTTGGTGATGGCCACCGCGAAGCTAGAGACGAAAGCCTCGATCTTCGACTGGAGGGAGATCTTATCTTCGATGCGGTAGACATAGCAGAGGTAGGTGCCATCATAATCCTTGCCGATCATCACGCCGGGGAAGGAGTTGCGGATAGAGGAATATAGGCGGGAGTTAACCTCGGGTGGGATGGCCTCGGTCTTGCCTTCGGCGCGGATGGCCAAAATGCAGCTGCGGTAGCTGGGGTTATTCAAAACCTCAGCCGAGAGCATGCTGGCGAATTCATCGACGGTGAGAAGCTCTTTCGTCGGCGAGGACTTCTTGCTCTCTTCCTCCTCGTTTTTGGCGAGGACTTCATTGAAGTGGCTGACCGCCTCGTTGACGCGGTTCTGCATCAAGCGGATGGCGGCGCTTTTCCAGGCATTGCGCCCAAGGCGAATTGAGCCAGCGCGGAAGGAGGTGAGCTGATCGGAGATATTCTGCGATACGCTATCGAGTTCCTTCATCGTGCGGCGGTAAAAAAGGAATAGGAGGGCGGTGATGATGGTGGTGGAGGCGATGAGGAATGCCTGAACCGGATAGATCCAAGTCCAGTCATGGTTGACCCAAAGCAAGACGATGGAGATGGCAAGAAGCACGCCCTGCAGAAAGAGGCAAAGGAAGGCAAAGGCGAAGATGATCCTCGACTTCTTTGCTTTGCTTTCTTGCTCGTCTTTCTGGACGCGAGATGGTGAGGGGCGGAAGAAGAAATTTGCTTTACGTTTCATATTCTCTCTTCCCTCCTTACATCTTTTCGGAGTTAAGCAGGATGTTAAGGAGGATTCTGCCGATATCCGGCATGGCCTCCAAGCCTTTTCTCCGATAGTTGAGCCTTTGCTCGTCGTTGCCTGGCTCATAGGCGATGACCTTTAAGGTCAATAAAGCGGTTGAATTGACGTGGCAGGCAAGCGCGATGCCGCCGCTGACGGTGTCATAGGCGCTGACCTTGGTGGAACCGGCGAAGTGACGGAGAAGGATGCCATCGAATTCTTCCTTATCCATATATTCTTTCTCGCCAGAGAGCATGAAGCCTCGCTCGATGTAGTGGCCGCCGCCGACTTCATAGGAAGCGGCTTCGGCTTTGGCGTTGACCTCGGTCGAGGCGTAGAAGAAGGGCGGCAGTCCCGGGATCTGGCCATATTGGTTTTCTCCGTCCCCAGAGAAATCGACGCCGCTAAGGTAATAGCGGTCAGCGATGAATAGGTCGCCCTGACGGAGGCTATCCTTCATGGAGGCGCAGTAGCCGACATTGATGACGATATAGGGGTCAAGAAGATGGATGAGCCTATCGGTGACCATAGCGCTATATAGGTTATTGGGGCCTACCGCGCAGATACCGATCTGCTCGCTGCCGATGGTTCCCTTATAAAGGATGCGGCCCTCGCTTAGCCTTTCTTGGCTGGAGATCTCGCAGCGGGAGACGAAGTAGAGGATGGAATCCTCGCTTTCACCTACGAATAGGATCATAAGCTATACGCGCCTCCTTTCGCTTTGGGCTCTCCTTTTTCTCGAAGGGGTTATCTTCTAGATACGCCTCGAAATGGGCGCGATCGCTTGGCCTGGAGTAGTAGTATCCCTGGATGCTATCTAGGTCTAGGGAGCGAAGGATGTCGGACTGGTGCTCGGTCTCAACGCCTTCGGCGATGACCTTCATGCCTAAAGCGTGGGCAAGGGAGATGATGGAGAGGACCATCGCCTTGGATTTGGCATCGACTTCAACGTCATCGACGAAGCTTTTATCGATCTTAAGGACATCGAAGGGGATGTTCTTCAAAGAGGACAAAGAGGAATAGCCGACGCCGAAGTCATCGATGGAGGTCGCAAAGCCCAAGCCTTTGACCTTGCGGATGATGGAGGAGATGAAGACGGTGTTATTAGCCGCCAAGGATTCGGTAAGCTCCATATCGATAGAGGTCGGATCGACGTTATGCTTCTTCATCGTATCGGAAAGGAAGGATATGAGGGAGGGGTCGTAGACGGAGCGTCTAGACAAGTTGACGGAGATGACGACTTTGCGGCGCTTCTCCTTGTTCCATTTCTCGATGTCCGCGCAGACGTGCTCGAATACGTAGTGGTCGATTTCGACGATCTTGCCGGAGTTCTCGCAATAGGGGATGAAGACGGCGGGCGGGAGAAGGCCGCGCTTAGGATGCTTCCAGCGGATAAGGGCTTCTGCGCCATAGAAGGCGTTCTTCTTGAGGCTATATTTTGCCTGGTAATAGATGACGAGCTCTTCGTTAGCGAGGGCTCTGGTGATCTCGGAGTCAAGCTCCTTCATGCGTGCGTTTTCCGCAAGCATAGATTGATCGTAGACAAGCAGGTCGCAAGAGATGCGGCTAGAGGCGTTATGCCAAAGGGCAAAGATGGTCTTTTCTAGCGCATCCGAGGGCTTTTCCTTGGCCTCGATCGGGTGAGCGCTAAGAAGGAAGGCGACATAGGGGATGTCGTCTCGCCTTTCGATGCTCTCGGTGAGGGTGAAGGCGAACTTTCTGAAGGAGTCTAGCTGATCATCGACGTTGCTCGCGTTGAAGTAGAGGATGTAGTTGTTGTTATGGTCGATGAAGAGGTGGAAGGTCGGGTCAAGGCCAAAAGCGGCCTTGACGCGCTCTAGCAGCAGTTCGTTAACCGAGTAGGTGAAGGCGGTGCCAAGGGAATTAAGGGTACCGCCGGCGTTGGTCTTAACGGCTAGGCCAAGCAGAAGCGGCACCGTGCCATCTTCGGCTTTCTTCCTTAGCCTATTGAGCTTGCCTAGCAAAGCGGCGTCATCTTCGACATACTGCTCATCGCTCCCGAAAAGAGAGCGCAGCCACGCCTTGGTTCTGACAAGGTTTGCTCTGGCATTGACCGTGACGGAGATGCCTAGCGACAGCAAAACGGAGCCAAGGTAAGCGAGGAAGGCAAGGTAGACGGAAGCGGCAGTCGGCAATAGCTTCGCGCCATTAAGAAGATTAACGACGACGAAGATGATGACCCCAAGAAGCGCGGAGGCGCCTAAAAGAAGGATTGCGAACAATGCTCTTAGTTTCTTTTCGCTCATTTGCTTTCTCCTTCCTGCGGGGTTTCCGCTTCGACAAGTGAATTGGCTTTAGCTTCCGCCTCAGCTTTTGCCTTGGCTTCCGCTCTTTCTTTTAGGATCTCTGCGCGCATCTCCTCTTTTAAGCGCTCCCTTTCTAGCTGCGCCTTGGTTTTCTCCCTTGGCTTAGTAGAGTCTTCGACTTTGACGCCTGCTTTCTTCTCTTGCTCGATTTGCTTACGAATCTGCTTTCGAAGGGCTTTCTTCAAGCGCTCCTTCTCTTTTTCCATCTCTTTCTTCATCTCTATCTTGTAGCTAAGCTTCGCGGTGAAGAGGTAGACGGCTTTCTCATCGTTAGGATCGATACCGGATTCCGCTATGGCCTTATCGATCTCTTCCTGCTCTTCTTTTGCTTCCGATTTAGCTGCCTTCACCGTATCGATGATGGAGCTGACGGCGATGAACAGCAGCGGAAGGAGGACGAAGAGAGGATAGACCCAGGTGGCGTGACCGCCAGGGACGGCTGGGGAGACGAAGGAGAGGAAGGTTCCAAATCCTTCCGAGGCGAAGGTGACTTTGCCGACGACCTTGCTCTCAAGCACGGTTTCGTAATATTCCGGGGCCCAGAAGCCTTCGGATAGCTGCGCGTGGAGGTTATCGCCACGGGTGAGGAACATCCTTTCGCTGGAAGAGGAGTTTTTGACCGTGATGGCGCTTTTATTGGAGCCGATAGCCTTATAGAGGATGGTTTCGCCCGGTTCGACGATGGCTTTGACGCGGTGGGTATCAAGGGCGCCAAGCTTATCGTAATAGAAGGTGATGACGTCTCCGACTTTTATTGTCTTGGCATCGGTCTTCTCGATGATGACGCCGCTTCCTGCGCTGAAGTGGCCGATTTCATAATCATCGGCATTCTCCGCCGCCATTACGCGGTAGCATTCGTCCTTTTCGGAATCGGATACCAACGCAGAGCACTGCCCTTCGCTGGCCTCAGTATCGATGGCCATGGAGTCGGTCGCGACATAGAGGAAGGACTTTCCGAATACGCTGGGGACGCCATAAGGGGAAGTCTGCATCGAGACGATCATGCTGCCCATGACGAAGAGCATGAAGGCGATGATGGCGCCAAGGATGATATCGATGGCCTTGGAGACCTTCTTCCTTCTTTCATCTAGCCTTTTCTCTTCGATAGGGGTAAGGGCTTTCTTTTGCTTCTTGGCTTTATTCTCTTGCGCGCCCGCGATGGGGGTAACGCCATTTTCTTTGTTTTCGTCCATAACGTTACTTCATCTCCGCAGGTGTTTTGGGGGTGGCTAAAACGGCAACATCGTTCTTCTTCATGACTTCTTCGACTAGCGAGAGAGCGCGCTTACAAGAAAGATCGCTGCGAACGCGGAATAGCATTGGGGTATCTTCTAGCTTCTTGCTGGAGTTTCTCTCTACCGGCAAGACGCTATCTTGGTAATCATCGGGGTTAAGGGCAAGGTTAAGCTTGATGTGCTTGCCGGAAAGCTGGATGAACAGTAGCCTCACCCTATGGGCGCTATAGAGGTCGCCCTTGATGGAAAGCCTCTCCGAGCAATCATACTCGCAAGCCTTCTTACGGATGGTCTCTAACTTCTGCTTGAGGTCGGGATCGATGTTCTGCAGCTTTTCGAAGAAGGTAGCTTTCTTAATCTCCGGAACAAAGGACTTCTTTGCAGAAGCCTCTTCGCCAACGACAGGGGAGTCTTCCTCTTGCATAGGGGCTTCTCCTATAGGCTTAACTTCCCCAACGGGTTCTTCCGCCTTTTCATGCTCAATAGCAGGGGCTTCTCCAATAGCGGGGTTCTCCGCTTTTTCACCCATCTTGATCTCCTCTAGCTTCGGCTCTTTCCTAGAAAGGGGAGTGGAAGAGGCCTTCATGGTCTCTTCGATCAGGGTGAGGGCGCGCTTTAAGGACAAGTCAGATCTGACTCTAAGTAGCAGCGGGGTATCTGCAAGCTTCCTAGAGGTATTCTCCTCAACCGGCATCGTGGAGTCGGCGTAGTCTTTCGGGTTAAGGGCAAGGTTAACCTTGATGTGGTGGCCAGAAATGGTGAGGAAGACTAGTTTCTTCCTATGAGCGGAGAAGAGGTCTCCCTTGATGGAGACGCGTTCGGAAACATCATAGGAAGCGGCTTTATAACGAAGGGTATCGTATTTGGCCTTAAGATCATCGTCGAGGTTGGCGTATTTCTCCTGGAAGGGAGTCTTCTTGATTTCGGGGACGGAGGAAGTGGAGGCAATAGGCGTGACTTCTGTAGCGGCGGGCTCTTCATCCGGTTGTTCTTCTTTGACCGGCTCTTCTACCTTCTCGGGTGTAGAGACAATGGCTTGCTCGGGTTTAGGCTCTTTAGCGGCAGGGGCAGCTTCTTTTTCTTCTACTTGAATCGGGGCGGCTGCTTTTGGGGTATCAAGAAGAGGCATGCCTTCGTTTTTGAACACTTCATCGATGAGGGATAAGGCGCGGCGATAGGAAAGGTCGCTCTTAACGCGGAATAGCAGCGGGGTATCCGAAAGCTTCTTGGAGGTATTCTCCTCAACGGGGAGAGTGCTATCTTGATAGGCTTTGGGATCAAGGGCAAGGCTGACCTTGATATGACGTCCAGAGAGGGTGAGGAAGACAAGCCGCTTTCTATGCGCGGAGAAGAGGTCTCCTTTGATGGAGACGCGCTCAGACACATCATAGGAAAGGGCTCTTTCACGGAGTCCATCGAACTTCGCTTTGAGTTCATCCTCTTCGGATAGATTGAGGTATTTCTCCTGGAACGGCGTCTTCTTGATCTCGGGGACGAAAGAAGGGGCTATGGCCTCGACGGGGGTTGGAACCTCAACGGGGTTCGTTTCGACGACAGATGCCTCAACGGGCTTGCTGATATAGACGGTCTTCTCGATGACCTTGGTGTCTTTGATGAGAATGGTCCTGACTTTCTCTGGAAGCGGGGAGACGGTGCCAGGATAGGCGATTTGAGGAGCGAATTCTGGAGCAGTGCGAACAATCTTCGCCTCTTCTTCAAGCTTAGCTTCTTCTTTGGCGGAGAGCTTAACTGGGGAGAAAGAGGTTGGATATAGGCCTTGCTTAGCAAGGGTGGGCTTAGATTTAACGATGACGGGTTCTTCGCCGCTATAGACCTGCTTACCTAGACCGAAAGAGGCCATAGCCTCATCGACAAGGGCTTTGGCACGCCTAAGAGCGAGGTCGCTTCTGACACGGAAATCTAACGGCAATCTCTTGCCAAGGGCCCCTTTGGTTGAAGAGACCGGCATTGCCGAATCTTCATATGAGGCGGGATCAAGAGCGAGGTTAAGCTTGATGTGCTTGCCAGAGATGCTAAGGAAGACGATGGCTTTCCTTCTAAAGGAGGTAAGCTCGCCTTTGCTGTTTCTGACGGAAGAGGCACCACTGAAAGAAGCGATGTATTCGTGAAGCTGCCGGTATTTGGAGGTAACTTCGTCATTGGAGAGGAATAGCTTCTCCAAGAAGGTATGGGAATTGATATCGGCGTAGAAAGGCTTTGCAGGCGGTTCTTTAAGCGGGGAGAGTGTGCCTGGGAAATTGCCTTGGATCGCATAGGTTGGCGTAGCGCGCTTAATGCGTTCGATCTCAGCAAGCCTAGCCTCATTCTCACGTCTCACCTCGTCTTTATCTCTTATCGGCGAGAGGAAAAGCGGGGCGGCCCCAGAGTAAAAGGAAACCGCGCCATAGCCGTCGCTGATGTGGGTATCCATCTCTTCGACGCCATAGGGGAGTCCAAGCTTATCGAGTTCCGCCTTGCGGATGACCTTGCGCCTAGCGGCTTCCAGGCGACGCTCTTCTTCAGAACGGCGTTTGGCAAGCTCTTCTTCTTTGCGCCTAGCCTCTTCTTCGGCTTTAAGCTTAGCTTCAAGCTCAGCAAGGCGCATGGCCTCTTCTTGACGTCTAGCCTCTTCTTCGGCCTTGCGAAGGCGCTGCGCGGCTTCTTCGGCGATATCTTTGGCTTTCTGCTGCTCGATCGCGTCATCGACAAGGGCTTTCTTGATGTGGTCCTCATTCCATTTCTGACGTAGATGCTGCCTCTCTTTATGGACCTCATCGGGGGTCGGGGTAAGCGGAGTATCCGGCATCGGACGTCTCTCGGGGAATTGATCGTAGAGGAATTTGCCATCGTAGAAAGTTTCGTCTTCGAGGGTGAAAAGCACCTTCGGGGTGATCTTCTTGGTGGTCTTCTTGAGGTCTTTGAGGGCCCGATTCTTCAAAACGCTGCTGCGAAGGGTGAGCATCTCTGCCGCGAGAAGGGCATAGATCTCGTTGAAGTAGTCATCGTCGTAATTGGCTTCGGTCTCGGTGACCTCATAAGAGACGCCGAGTTCGGTATAGGAGTCAAGGAACTGCCACAAAACATAGGCCGCATGGTAGTCGGGGTTTTTGACGATCATGTTGGTCTGGTGGATCGGGTTAGCAACCGGCTTAGAGCCTTTCATAAGCTCCATGAAGGGGGATTTGGTGTAATAGGCGCAACGCTCTCTTAAAGAGTAGAGGCGTCTAAGCAGGTCTTCATTGCGCTCGGCATTGCCTTCATCAGCGGAAGGGGTGGATAGCTTAATGCGGCTATCGACTTCATAAAGAGCGCCATCGATATCGGTGTTAGTATGCAAAAGGAGAAGATCGGAGTCTCTGGTCTCACCGTGGTCTTTGATGTAGTTAACGCGCTTCTCAATGAAGATGGCAGCCTTCTTGATGAGGGTAGCCACGAAGCGGTTTTCATAGATCCAGTAGTCGACGTCAGACTCAATGGAGAGAAGCTTCATCGGGGTGACATTGCCTTCCCTATCGACGTCATAGACGAACTGGGTGTGGGAGGCAAGGTGAGTGACGGTCTCGGAGTTGATCTTCTTAGCGCGTCCGGCATCCATAAGGGTCGGATCCTGCTTAATGAAGGAACGCGGGGCGGCGATGATGGCATCAAGATGGCTGAAGCCCTCTTCTAGTTTTTCGACGAAAAGAGGGTCGTAGGATCTGATTTCAACTCGGGATTTCTGTCCGACGTAGTTCTTGCCTTCCTTCTGGACTTCTAACAAAAGTCGCTGAAACTGCTTGGAGTTGTTGACCAAGTTCTTCACGCGCCTTAAATACGCTTCTTGCGCAGCGGTTAAGTCGTCAGGTTTTTTGCTTTTGTTGGATGCCATTATTGAATTAGGGAAAGCCACGTGTGGGCATTCGTAATTTAGGGATGAGATTTTTATTTAGGTGAAGGCATTAGCCGTTCATCTTAAGGAGCAATTTGATCTTGGCTTTGGAACGCTTGAATTCGCCTTTGCCGAAGAGCTTAGTGAGCTCCTGGTCAAGGGCAAGCAATTCATCGCGGAGGAAGGCGACGTTAAGGACTTCGAATTTCTTCAAGATCTTGGACTGGAAGATGTAGTCGACGGCCTCTAGCTCAGTGCCGCCGCAAGCGACGTAGCAAGGAACGAAGTCGCCTAGCTGCTTCATGATACGGTTACCGAAGGCTAGGCGGAAATTCTCGATGACGAAGGTATCAAGCTGCTGGAACTTCGCTAGGGTAGCGGAGGAGAGCGGATGGTCTATCTTCGCCTGGTCAAATAGGCCTTTGAGGTACTGATATGGAAGCGGGAGGGCCTCGGTATAGGGGGCTTCGAAAGCGATGCCCTTGTTGTCGAAGAATAGCGACATTGCGCGGTCATAGACCTTATCGGTGATGGTGAAGGTGGAGTCATCGTTATTCGCGGTGCCGATGAACCAGATGTTCTGCGGGATAAGCAAATGGCCTTCATGCAAGTGCTTGGGGTCGTCTGCGCGAGGGGAAGCGACAAGGTCGATATTCCATTCGGCGACGTTAGGCATTTCCATGATGGATAGGAACTCAGCGAAGTAGTACTCGATACGGGCCAAGTTCATTTCGTCGAGGACGACGAGGGAGATGTCGTCTCTATAGGTTGCCTCGTAGATGGCGCGAAGGAACTCGGTTTCGGTGAACTTCTTAGTGAAGTCGTTGTAGTAGCCAAGTAGCTCTGCCCGGTCATGCCAAGAGGGCTGAACGGAGCAGATGGTGGCGTTATGCTTGAAGAAGCGGCCTAGAGCGTAGGGAAGGGAGGTTTTACCGGTACCAGAGATACCTTCGAGAATGACGATCTTACCAGTGCCCATGGAGGCGAAGAACTGACGGATGGTATCGGTGGTGTAATATAGGCCCATCTGAGAAGCGGCGAAGTTACGGAATCTATCGACGATGCCGACAAGGTCGATGGTCGCGGCGTCATCCGGAAGCTTGGTAATCTCGTGGTTATTGGCGTACTTCTCGTCGACCATAGTCAAACGCGGGAAGCGGATATCGCCGTTTTCTTCCATTGGGGAGTCGCCATTATTAACGACGTCATCGCCATTTTTGTTGCGAATGGTGAGCTCGCCGGAGGCATTGACGGCTTCGTTGACATTCGGACGGACGGGAGCGGCGCCGCCGAGAGTCTCAATCTGAAGCTGAAGGATGCGGTCTTTTTCCGCGACGGCCTGATAAAGCTCAAGGTTAAGCTCTTCAATCTGGCCCTGGAGCTGCTCAACGCTAGCTTGCTTCTTATAGAAACGGACATATTTTCTGATGAGCCAGAAAATCAAATACCCAAGGGCGCCGATTAAGCCGACCAAAAGGATGGCGAAAAGCGCAAAGAAAATCCAACCGCCAACGCCAAACTCCGGAGAATAGGTTCCGAAGATGTTGCTGTAGTCGGAGAATTCAGCGGGAACCTTGGCCCAAGGATATGCGAAGCGATCGCTGAACCACTGGCCGAGGTTGCGGAAGAATGCAATAAGCATTTCCTTCAGGTATGTAAAGTATGCTGACATATTGTTGCTCCCTTCTGAAGTTTAGCGAATGGCGTCCATGAGGCCTTCGAATTCTAAGTCAAGGTTGAAGGCGCCATAACCAATCGAATTGGTCATGTCCTTATCCCAGCCTTCGAGGTAAATGGTCACGACTAGACGGGTGTCTTTGCCGCTCTCTAGCCTTGCTAGAGGCTTTGTTAAACTTGGGTCGTTGTAGTTTTGCCCCTCTTTGAGGGTCAAATCACTAATAGAATATGCTGATTCGTGGCGAAACGGTAGTCGATTTCCGTTTGCTTCTTTTGTTTTGTCAACGTTATATTTGCGAATTCCGGCTTTGTGGATAGCGTGGAAGCTATCTTTCTTAACGTCGGGGTTCTCATCGAGGTCCGAAGCTAATGGGTCGTCATCGAAGACAATTTGGGCGCCATCGAGATATTCGCCATAGACGAGCTCTTTGCCAGTATTAGCGTCGAAGTCGTAGTATTGGTCGGCTCCGCGAATGTTCAAAGGCCCACCGAAAACGGTGTCTTCGTCTGGGTCGGGATTCAAAACGATATAGCTTTCCGTTGATAAGAAGGAGATGCGTGCTGCATTGACGACGTTATCGAGATCTTCGACGGAAACGCCGAGCTTGCCGTTCGAGCGTAAACGGTTAACGGTATCAAGGTTTTTTTCATGATCAGCCGACAGGGAAAAACCGTCACCGAGGTAAAGGTAACCATCCCAACTGGATTTAATGAAGAACTCCAGCTGAATGTAGCTCTCATCGGTAGCAAGGGGCGGCATCTCCGTGCCGTCTACGTTCTGGTAAGAGCCACGGAAAGAGGGGAATCCGGTTTTGGGATCGAAAGACTCGTTGTTCCAAAGCGACTGGTACATTCCGGACACTTCATCAAGAGGCTTACCCTCATAATATGCGTCGGAGTGGCTTGCAATGTAGGAGCTTCCTATTCCTTCTTGGTAATCGATTGCTCCATTGGGGTTTTTCATTCCGATAAGCATTTCGTTGGAAAGATCCATATACATATTGAGAATGCTGACCGTGGCAGAAGAAGACAAGTCATAGAAGGCGTAGGTCGCCGTAACGGAAGTCGCAAGAGTCGCCGCAAATGCCAAAAGCCCAGCCGCGAGTAGTTTACGGTTGGGCGTGTAAGAATGTTTTTTGTAACTATTCTTGCTGGACATTTTCGTGAATTTCTTAGAAATCCGTTATCAGTTAACGGTGAAATTGATGCCAAACGCGAGTTCAACGCCTTGGGGCGGCGTGCCATAGCAGTCCGGATCATAGCCTTCAAGCCAGCAGACAACGGTATAGCGCATGATTCCAGAAGTCGGCAATGGAATGAACTTCTTGGAGAAGAGCTCTCTATCGGAGGTGATGAATGGCTCGCAGTATCCCCGTAGAGCAGGGACGCTTTCTAGGCTTGGATCGCGGTACTTGTATTTGGTGGGATTCAGCTGCGGATTGTAGAACTGACTAATGCATTCTCTACGATCGTCATAAGAAGGATCCGACTCATAGCCAGCCTTGGTGTTCCAACTGCTGGTGTTGGCGGCGCCATAGACGGTGAAGTCGTGCGTGGTAGAAGCGGGACTAGTGACGTCGGTGACTTCGTTTTCGAAAACCATGACGCGAAGATAGTCGCTTGGTTGAGTGGCTTTATTGGTTGGCTCGTGATAGTAAGTCAAAGCCATATCCATGTTGTAGGAGATTTCCTTAAAAGCTTTATTCTTTAAATAGAAGGTATAAACGATCGCACGATCGACGGCTACATCTTCGCCGTTAGACGTCATCTTGCCATGCAAAGAGTTTTCGCCAGTAAGATGATCACCGGTTGGAGTGAAGTGGCCTTCATTGTTTTTGACCGGGTCACCGTTGACGTCGCGTTCTACGTCCCCATCAAAGAATTCGGAGCAGTAGTTATAGACGTCATCAGCCGCCGTAGGAACGGCGGAATTGAGGCCGTTTGCTTTGAGGATAGACTTCTCCTCAGAGGCAACGGGCAATAGCGAAAGCGCGATCTGGCCATCGCTTTGCCTGGGATCAACGCGGATAGTGAAATTACCGGAGACGCGACCTAGGAAAGCAATGATGCTTAAAGCGGTCACACCGACGGTGCCAATGCCTGCGATGATCAAAGCTATCTTCTTATTACGACGCCTGCGCGCGTATTTGGCGCCTTTTGCGTAACGCTGATTATACTTCGGGTCCATATAACTTGGACCATTCTGCTTGGGAGCGTTAGTTGCGGATGGGGTCGATGAAGAAGAAGGCTCGTTGCCAGGGTTAGGGTTTTGGATCTTATCCTTCGCCAAACGAAAACCTCCTATTGACCATTACTTTACACCTTTTGGAAGCGATGACTAAAACATATAGAACGCTTTTCCAATTGCCGTGTAAAGAAGTCTGGAATGTTTTGATCCCGGCCCAAACTTGACGTTTACCATTAGAATCACTTGGGGCCGGGCTCTCAACAAAATAGAAGCCCTAAGAAACAAAATGATGCCAGCTCAGTTGCCTACAAAGCAGGTACGCTTTGTTTCTCGTGGTAACTGGCTGCCATCTCAATTAGGGGAAGGCCCTTTAGTTTTGCGCCGCCGTGTTTCCACGACTTTGCTTTTCTCGTCTACTAATTTAATTAGGAGACTTCCTGGTGTCAACTACGATTTAATGCTTTTTGTCTATTTTTGTACCAAAGGCCCAAACGTTAACGTTCGTTTAGATTTTCGTTATGTAACGTTGGAAACCGCAAATTGTCGTATGCAAAAGAAAAGGCCCAATTAATGGGCCTAATTCACAGGAATTAATCTTATTTTTGCTCTGCGCCAGATTTTTCTTCGGCGGCAAGCTCGGCCATGATCTCAGCACGAAGTTCATCTTTGGCAGCCTGCTTGGCCTGCTCTTCAAGGATGGCTCTTTCTTCTTCAGAGATGTTGGATTCTTTCTTAATTGCGTACATGACCAGATAGACGATATCAACCACCAGGACGATAAGAAGCGGAAGAACGATGATCAGGAAGAAGCCGGTCGGGTTATTCTGGAACCAGCCGATCATCGGGCCATTCTGCTCATTGAGCTGTCTAGCCGTGATTGTACCGAACTGATCCGGGGAATTGAAGGTGACCATAACAACGATGCTGACGGTCAAACAGAATATAATCAAAGCCAACTCAACGACTCCGACGATAATCAGATTTCTTTTTGTTTTCTTATCCATATAAAAAGGCCTATGTATTCAAGTACTAAATTATAATATCACACCACTTCAAACAAAATGCAATTTATTCCGCATCTTATCTATCTTCTTTAGTTACCGCACATGCGTATTTAGGAAAGTTTATTTAGATAAATGTTACTCTTTGTAGTGCTAAAAAATAATTAATAAAGCGTGAAAAAAGACATAATAAAACGTGCTGAAAACGCTAACCTATTATTTATAATATTAGACTACGCCTTCGAAAAAGCCTTGTCTTGGCCATAAATCGATTTGTGCTTTGCCTTATTACTATTTCCTAAACAATTAGGTGGTGACGAAATGAAAGCCATAGGATTCCATTGCTTATAAATAGCAGTTTTTTAATTGGTTTGTTTCAAGGCCTCAAACCTAAGGAAATAACAAAATGAAAAAATCAAAGAAGCTCAAGATCGCCACGATGGCGGCCCACGCCGGTGCTGCGACCACCGGAACCTTTGCTTGGCTTGTCGCCAATTCCCAAGCCGCTGTCGCGGATATGAAAATCTCTGTAAAGACAGGCGGAACCTTCCTAATTATCAAGAAGAATTCTTTCGATTCTGGCAACAAATCCGTTTCTTTCACTGGCACCGATAAAAGCCTATTTCGGTGTGCAATTGAAGAAGGGGCCGTTGACCTTTCTAAATTTACTAGCGGGTATACCGCTGCAGGAACTAGCCGTCTCGATGGAACGGAAAATAAGGATAACCATGCTTCTTTGGTTGCCTTTGATGACTATGTTTAGAAGAACCCTGCTTACATTGCCTTTACTAAAGGTTCCGTTCCTTTCGGCGAACTGAAGGTTATTGCTCCAAGCTTTGCTGATGGAACTGGTAGCGCCTCTAGACTCGAATTTGTTGTCAACGGCGCTAAAAAGGGATCGCTTAGCCAGGCAACCCAGGCCTCCAGCATCACGCTTGACGATACCGGCCTTGGCAACAAAGAAGAGGAAGTTGCTTTCCGGATAGGAATCGCACGGAACGATGGAATCTACACACGGTCTTACCTCCTGTTGTCTTTCCCTCGCTTTCAACGTTGCCGATCCCGGTAAGGCTTAATTTAAAAATTTATCCTGGGCTCATGGCCAATTCGATAAGTCCTTTTTATTAAAAAGAGATGAATCAAAGAGGCTTGAAGGAATTTAAGAAGCGCTAAAGAAACGCTAACAAAAAAACGTTTACCACTTTATTTTGAAAACTTCCTCTTTATATACTTTGATTGCTTCAAAAGCGGAAATGTCTGCCCAGACTATAAAGTGTATGGAGCATTGCCTGAGTCGTATAAGTGCGATGAATTGAAATCCATTAGAATCCCGTTGCCGAAAAGCAACAATTTTTTTGTAGATAATTCAGAGCCTAAAGCTCACAAGGAACAAAAATAAAATGAAAAAATCTAAGAAACTTATGATCGCTGCCATGGCAGCCCTCACTGCTGGCGTTGCCGGCGCCGCTGGAACCTCCACCTTCGCTTGGTTCTCTGTTAACAATAAGGTCACCGTTTCTGGCATGAAGGTCCAGACCAAAGTCAGCAGCAACCTTTTGATTGCCAATTCTGCCTTAGACAAAGCTGCCCAGGAAGAAGAAACCGCTTTCTCCACTGGTTTGAGCGCTACTATGGAAACTGCTACTCTTGAACCGGTTTCCACTATTGATGGCAAAAAGTTCTTCTATACCGTTGGCGCCACCGCTACCGGCGACGCGGCCGAAGATAAGTACACTGCTTATAATGCTATTGAGGTTCCGACTACCGAAGAATTAAAAGCTTTCAACACAGCTTATGGCAACGAAGCCGGCAAGGCTGTTGGCTATATTGACTATGTCTTCCAGCTCAAGGCCGTTAATGCCGATACCGCTAAACCTGAGTCCATCAAACTCACTAAGCTTGACTTGCTTTACACCAAGAAGGGTTCTGAAACTGGCCTTGCAAAGTCTTTCCGCGTTGCTTTCTTTGTCTCTGCTGCGAATACTATTGAAGCTGGTAGCGCGACTTTAAATGCCATCTATACTCCTTCCGGAGCCAAGAACTTCACTGAAGGACAGGCTGTTTCTTCCACCACCGCGACTGGCAAAGTTGCTTATCAGAGTGCTGCCAAGGATCTTGCTTCCGTTGCCGCTGGGAAGACCGAATATTATAAAGTCGTCGCTCGCCTCTGGATCGAAGGTGAAGATACTGAGTGCACCAACACCACCTTCGCTGAGATGACGGGCAATTGGGCGCTCAACCTTGAGATGGTTCTCGGTGGAACCGCAGTTGGCGTCAGCAACCTCAATGTTGCCGCAGCCGCCTAATAGCGAACACTAACTCTTCAGGCCCGCCGAAAGACGGGCCTTTCCTTTTGCTTTTTTGACCACTCTGTTTTATTATTCCGAGACTTTATGAGAAGCGATTCACTTGATCTAACAAAAGGCAACCTATTTAAGAAGATCGTTCTTTTCGCCTTGCCGGTTGTCCTAACTAGCCTTCTTCAGCTCGTCTATAACACGGCGGATCTATTAGTTGTCTCTAACTTTGGAGGAGGCGTCCCCTCCATGACGGCGGTAGGGGATAACTGGTCCATCATCAACATCGTCATTAACACCTTTGTGATGATCGGGGTGGGCGTTAACGTCGTCGTCGCCGATGCCTTCGGAAAGAAGGATAATGGCCTTGCTTCTAAGTCGATCGGATCTAGTGTTCTCCTTAGCTTCATCATTGGAATTCCTTTAGGCCTGTTGGGATTCTTCTTATCCCCCGCTTTAGAAGCCATTATGAATACTCCCTCTGATATCCTAGATATGGCCACCTTGTATCTAAGGGTATATATGCTAGGAGTCCCTTTCCTTGTTCTATATAACTTTTTAACAAGCGCGCTAAGAGGCTTAGGAGATTCCAAAAGCCCATTGCTGATCCTGCTATTCTGCGGCTTAGCTAACGTAGGGATGAACTTCTTTTTCGTCTATCTTTTCTATAATGTCTTCCATATCGACGATGGCGATATCCTAGGCGTAGCCTTAGCCACTGTCTTATGCGAATTCCTCGAAGCGCTATCCACCTTTATCGTCTTGCTTAGAAGAAAGAAGAAAGCCGAGATCGGCGGGATTTCTTTTAAGGATATCCGCCTTCATAAAAGAGAAAGCATCGCTATCCTGAAGCATGGTTTGCCAAGCGGCTTAGAATGCTTTATCTTCGGCTTATCTAACGCAGCCATCCAAGCGCAGGCGAACCTACTCGGAACCGTTGTTATATCCGCCGATACGGCTTCTGGGAATATCGAAGGATATATCTTCGCCGCCTTAGAGGCTTTCATCACGGCGGAAGTAGCAATTGTCGCTCAAAACTACGGCGCAGGCGATAAGCAGCGTGTAAAAAAGAGCTTCTTATATAGTTTGCTTATTATCGTAATCCTTGCGGTTTCTATGGGAGGAGTTGCAATTGCTAGTGCCCGTCCATTGATTGGGATCTACATCGCGGATACGGCGGAGAATGCCGCTACGATGGAGATTGCCATCAATCATCTCATCATGATGTGCGCCACCTATGCCTTATGCGCGTTCATGGATGCGGGATCAGGCTATCTTAGGGGCACTAAGCATGCCTTTGCTCCAACCATCGCGATCTTTATGACTGCCTGTGTATTCCGCCTAAGTTACGTCTATTTCTTCTATCGACCATTCATCGCCCCTACAGACCTATCGTTGACTGCAAAGGATTTGATCTTGTTCGGAGGCTATCCGGCCTGCTGGACGCTAAGCTGCTTAATCTATCTAGTTATGGTTCCTATTTTCATGAAGAAGGATGGCGTTATCGCAAAAGCAGATCACGCTAATTGAAAGCATTGCTTTGGTTACAGTTTCCAAAAACTAACATTCATTTGGAATAGGCTAAATATCGATACCGTTTTCGAAAACGAAAGATAGCAATGGAGATTATAGAATTGCTTCTGCGTTCTTTTTCCTTCTGTGTGCTTGATATTTTAGCCAACGTAAAATCAACAAAATCCAAAAAAGTTTCTATTTCCTAATTGCTCGTTTTAGACAATAAAAGCAAACCTATAATATTCCGTCAATTTGCTTTCTGAAAATACACGCAAAGAAGTTTTCTTATTTAACTTTGCAAAACAAATCGTTATTCTTTAGGAGATTAAAGGCAAACTTAACGTAAGTTAAGGACGCAAAGCTAGTAGGGTCCTAATAAGGGATAGCCAGTTGCTCAAATTGAGAAACGTAACCAATGGATAGACTGGCGGAAATCAATAGGAAAAGAACGGCGTTACGAATTCAGATCGCGACGTGTTTTTCTTTTACCGGCCTTTTGGTGGGCGCGACCGGCTTTTCCACGTATGCTTGGTTCTCGGTCAATCAGCAAACCCATGTTTCCGGCATGAGCATTGTCGTTGATAACAAAGCCACCATTCTCGGAACTGCCTTCTACACGATGGACTCCACCTCTAGTGGAAACTCGGTTTTCAAAAGGGTCTCGCCTTCTAGTGACCCCTATGACATCGGTCTATTCGACCCGGTTCTAGGCAGTGAGAAACACACGATGCTAATCCGCGTGGATGTGAAACCGTCTTTGACTGCTGCCTACCCCTATGCCTTCACCGATACGACCTTAGATAAAATCCTCCCGAAAAAGGATGGCTTGAGATCTTGGTTCCGCATCACCGCGGATTACACCGCGGATTCTTGGAACCCTTTGACCTCGATTGTGGCAATGAACTGCTACACCGGCTCTGCTGTGAGCGTTTCTGCCGCCGATGGCGTTGAAACCGCCACGCTGCCTTCTCCCACCGCCGACAAGACCTTTGTGGCATTGAATGCGGGAAAAGACCCAAGCACCTTCTATTCAACCATTTCTTTGACTTCGGGATCTATCGCTCCTAGCACGACGAGCGGTTATTACTGCATCTGGATTGTGCTCGACTATTCTCAAGATGCCGTCACCAGTCTATATTCCGCCAACATCGGCAATGAGGCATTAAGCCTCTCCACTGACTCTCACATCGATACCGGCATCGTGTTCAAACGTGATTTCAAGATAAACATCAGCGAGACCGCCGTTTCCTCGGTCATAGCGGAGGAGAATGCATAAACATGAAGAAGTTAGGCTTTATTGGGAAATATTGCATTGGCCTAGGAGTAGTGGCCGCCGCCACCATCACGGCCTTAGCGTCTTTTTCTGTCGCCTGGTTCTCCAACGGCGATATTCAGGATGAGATGATCGGCCGTACCGCTAGAGGCTATTTTGGCGGCGGCGATGGCAGCGCGACCATCGATGAAGAAGCCGGCACCGCTGGCCCTTATCAGATTCATGACCCGATTCACCTCTATAACCTGGCTTGGCTTCAATACATCGGCTACTTCAAAAGCGCCGATGGCAATAACACCCCTGTGCAGAAATACTTTGTCTTGACCCAAGACATCGATATGACCGGCTGGGCATTGCCTCCGATTGGAACCGAGGAATACCCATTCTATGGCAATTTCAATGGACAAGGGCATAAGGTCACCGGTTTAACGGTTTCTAACTCTTGGAGCGATATCCAATCCCGTCACCCGGATTCCGTTAACGAAAGCACTTTTACCGCTAACATCGTCGGCTTTTTCGGCGTTGTCGGACCTTATAAAAACGCGGCAACCCCTGCCTCTTATAGCTCTGCAGCGAATGCAATCCAAAACACTGGCTTAGAAGGCATTACGGTTAAGTCTTCTGCGTCGAAGACTCTGGTCGGCTTAGCCGCGGGCTATGTTAACGGCCCGCTAGAAGGGGTGGCGGTGAACAATTCCTATATCGATTTAAGGGATGCTGGAACCTATTTGGATGCCAATCTAACAGAAAACATTTCCGACTATTCTCTTATTGGCCATGCCGCAGATTCGAAATATCTCTCAAAGATGCAGTCTTCCATCACCAAGACCGATACTCCGATAGTTGAAAATCCGTTTGTTTCCCAAGGCGGTGACGAGTGGGGTGGATCCATCGATATGAAGACGATGTACACCAACCTTCTTACGAAGATGAAGAATTCGACTGGCTTCTCGGAAACGATAACGACTTACGAGGAGGAAAGCCGGACCAAAAACGCCGATGGCTCTTACACGCCGAGCAGCGGATATGAAGCTATTCCGTCTGCTAAAGTCACCGATAATTATCAAGATCTTGGGGTAACCCACAATAATGGAAACGACTATTTTTATGCGTATTCTGATACGGGTAAGAAGAAAGATGGCACGACTGATGTTCAAACGGCAAATTACACTTTCGTGAGTTCAGAAGATAATAGTAATAAAGGGATGGATGGCTATGTTGGCTTGGGAGGGAAATATAGCCTATATGATTATTCTTACACAAAGGAGTTCATAACCCGATCCAACGAGTCTGGCTTTTATTATTCGGATGTTTCGACCGGGTATTATTTATCTGCAAACGAATCTGGCCTCACCTATGCAAAAACAAAGTCTAATGCTACACCTTGGTTTTTTGACGAAGAAGGACACCTGTATACAAATTTTGATAGGAGTATCCGTTTTTTAAACTTAAATAGTTCCACTTTGTCTCTCGCTAACGCTGGATCCACCGTTTGGGGATGGGATTCGAATACCTCGACTTGGACCTCTGGCGACTATCATCTTATTTTTGACGGCAACCAATGGCTCGCTTCCGCCGAAACGGAAATCAGCGTCCCTAGTTACTACACCATAAAACAAGGTGCTCGTTATTTAACTAATAATGGAACTAATCTTTCCACGACGACAGCAGCTGCTTCGGCCGGCCATTTGTATTTTGACGACGGCGCTTATGGATATGCGTATTTTTTGTATAACAACAACAAATATTATTTCGACGACAGCGGTTATACTACAAAAATGGTTTTATCGTCCAATGCGACGCTGTCAAATTGTTTTTTGAGACAACAATCAGCACCCAATTACTTGTATTGCGCTGGATATGGGGACTACATGAGTATTGAGGCTAGCTCAATTAGTTTTACGAGAAGCCCCTCTACGACGATTGATACTGTTTACACCGAACAGGCTGTGAAATGTCAGACTGAAACTATCAATTCTGAAATAATCATTAAGGATGCCGAAAATAAGGAAGACCGCCATGTTTACACCGGGGAGACCTATTTTCCTTTGACTTGGAAAGAGGGGGGGACCGTGACTCCGAGTGAGAGAAATACCGGTTACGTTATTGGTGGTTCCAACTATACTAATTCTTCCGTCGGAAGCATCGGAGACGTCCGAGTTGCCGGAGACGGCGCCTATGAAACGAATACCGCGCTGAAGAATTCTTTTATCTCTGGGTCATCTTACTCATCCGCAGATTTTGCCCCATATACATTTAATTCGTCTGGAACTGCTGTGAAAATCGGCGATCCGATAAACAAAATGCAGGCCTCTTCAGGCTATTCGGATTACGATTCCGTTCTGGGCTTAAAGAAATATTATCAATCCATAATGGGAAAAACTACGGGCTCGAGACTTTCACTCGATTCGATGGTGTCGGGCGGAACGGCATATGGCCTTCACTTTATGAACGCGGAAATTTCGATGAACAATCTTATTACTGTTCCTTATGCCGTGATAAACAATGAAGAGCATTACAATTATCAGCTTCCCCGCGATTCCATCGACTTCAATTTAAAAACGGACGGTTATATTAATTTCTTTGCACATACGGGATTTGTTAACCCCACGTGGAATAACACCAATAATAGTTTTTTCTCTTTGCACTGGATTGACCGCAGCGGCTCAATCATCAATGAGATCAAACAGATTGCCAAAATTTACAAGAATAAGGATTATGAGACGGACAGCTCACAGCCCCAGTACGTTTATACGTTCAGGAATTCTTTGGGTGCGGAAGTCGACACGAGATGGAGCACCGGCGTTATGAACGAGAACCAAAGCGGTTATATCGGTGGGACGAAAGGCGATATGGTCTTTGACACATACTGGCTAACTGACCCTCAATACAATCAATTTGAGGTTTACGCGGCCTATTATTTCGAAATTCCGGTAAACAAAGGCGAGTTTGCGCTAGGATCCGCCTCTGGGAAAACGAAAAAAGATAATGGCTGGCCTGCCGAATATAACAAAAACGGTGCTTACCTAATGTACCTGGACATCGGCGCTTCCAAAAAGAACGATACGGGTATCACTGTCACGGAGCATTCCGTTACGACTACCTATGATTATAGTTATCCGAAAGGTGTTGATTTTAAGGTCCTCCCGACCGAGAAGGGCGATTCGTTCTTTGAAGGAGTAACGGGAGGCCAGAGCTCTGCCATCATTCTTGATTCCAATGACAGCATGAACGTGGGCTTCAAATATACTGATGATTCGGATAATCCGACACTCTCCGTCGGCAAAGACAACGGAGGCGGGGGTTCTTTTGAGGCCGCCTATAAGACCACGGGAACTTCCGTGAGGAATACGGCGGGAGAAGATATACCCCTTGATTCGGGATCACCAGGAACGGTTGATGAGATGAATCGCGTGACGGTTTACGATTTAACAAAGAGCGAAAACAATTACAAGACCACAACAAAACATACCATCGATGGCGTGGAACAAGCCGAGACCGTTGAGACGCAGACAAAGTCGTGGACCGAAGAACAAATTGGCGCAATAGCTGCCTTTGAAAAAGAAGGCGAGAATATCTTCACCGTTGCCTATACGGCTTCTACGGGAAGCGAGGGCTCTGCAAAGGTGATCCTTGAATCTACCTACGATGCTTTAACGTGCACCTATACCCTTAATTTCGTGACAGAGGGAACGGAAACGCAGCAGGTTGACCTAAAGTTCACAACGCTGAACCTAACGCAAAGTTATGTTGACGATTATGACCAGACTCATAGCTTCACCTATCACGTTGTTGTTCAAAATAACGGAGTGGCCACGGGAGCTTCCCTTGGCGACATTTCAACTTCTTCGTTGAACAATACCCTCTCCGTGATCTCCGCACTAAAGGCTTAAATCGACTAGCCCCCTCCCTTATGGATGGAGCTTTTCGTTACGCCTATCCCCTTTTGTCTCTTTCTTCTATTTAATAAGCGACTTAAAATAAGGTATCGACTTTATATATAGGAGATTCCCATATGGAAAACCCAAAACCGGCGGAAGCAGTATCGACCCCTGTTGCCCTGAAGCTAAACAAAAAGCGCACCTTTATCATCGGCTTCGCTTTCTTTGGCATCTTATTGCTGTGGCAGGTCTATGACTCTTGGTGCCCGAAGTTCCTAGAGCTTTTATTCATGGAGTCCCTAGGCACCTCAGATAACGAGGAGGTCCAATACCTCGTCGGCATCATGATGGCCATGGATAACCTGGCCGCGCTTATCTTGATGCCTATATTTGGCAGGCTCTCGGATAAGACCCATACGAAGATTGGCAAGCGCATGCCCTATATCCTTATCGGCACTTTCGTCTGCGCGGTCTCCTTCCCCTTTATCCCGGTCCTTTTCCATTTCCATAACCTCGCTGGCGTCATCGCGATGATGGCCATCGTCGTCATCTTCGCCATGATGTACCGCAACCCGGCGGTCGCTTTGATGCCCGACCTAACCCCGAAGCCATTGCGCAGCAAGGCTAACGGCATCATCAATATCATGGGATATATCGGCGGCGCTTTCGCCACCCTGGTCGGCATCGTCTTCGTTTTATCTAATTACCTAGGCCCTAATAACGATACCTGGTTCTCAAGAAGCGGCAACATCTGGATTGTGGAGGCCCCGTTCCTAGTGGCTTCAATCTTGATGCTAATCTCCGCCGCCGTGCTTTTCTTCACGATCCGCGAGAATGAGCTAGAAGCCAAGCTGGCCGCAGAGCTAGAGGAAGGCGAGAAAGAAGCGGCAGTCGTCGACTCCGTGGAACATGATGATGAAAAGCCTATGAGCAAGGCAAACCTGATCATGCTTCTATTAATCCTTGCCGCGGAGTTCTTCTGGTTCATGTCCGATAACGGCATCGGCACCTTCATGCTTAACTATTCCACGAACTTCCTAGGCGCGAAGACCTCCTCCAATATGATCATGGTCATCATCGGCGGCGCGGGTTCCGTAATTGGCTTCTCAATCGGTGGCTTCATCGCCGGCAAGATCGGCAGAAAGTGGACCATCGTCATCGGATTAGGCATCACCTTATTAGGCTTAATCTCTTGGCTGCTATTCCAGAATCTATTAGGCAAAGGCGCCTATATTGCCTCGACTGGCTTCTATGCCTTCCCATGGTATCTATATCTCGTCTGGGGATTAAAGGGATTTGGCATGAGCCTAGTCCACCTCAATTCCTTCCCGATGGTCGTTGAGCTTTGCTCTAAGAAGAAGGTTGGCCAGTTCACTGGTTACTATTATGCCTCCTCTATGGCTGCCCAGACCGTCACCCCGACTCTTCTTGGATTATTGTTACGCGCCGATAACATCGATTGGAGCTTCCTTCCGATCTATGCGATCATCGCGACCGCTATTTCGCTAACCATCTTCTTCTTCGTCAAGAACGTGAAGACCAGTAAGGTCGCTATCGCCACAGGCCTAGAAGGCTTAGGCCTTGATGACTAATATATTCCTATGCCCGCTTGCTTAACTCATTTCACCTTCGAGGAATGTAACATCCCCGAAGAAGAAAAGAAGTACCAAAATGTCGTCCGTTTAGGTACCCAGGGTCCTGACCCTTACTTTTACTATGGCTTCCTTCCTAACCATTCTGGCCCGGATAAGAAAGAGATCCAGGAAGTGGGGGAAATCCTTCACCATTCTGAGATTGCCGACCATTATTGGGCTTTGATGCAATATGCCTGTAGTAGCGATGATAAAGAGCTCCTATTCGCCTATATCGATGGATTATGGATGCATTATTGCCTTGACCGCAACTTCCATCCCTATATCTTCTCGCAGTCTGGATTCGATAATAATGGAGAGCTACACGGTTTCTATAAGTTTAGCCATGGCTGCTACGAGGCTGTCCTAGATTGCTATGTGGCGGAAAAGTACCAAAGCAAAAGAAAGACGAGCTCCACCGTCAAAGAAAACAAGGAAGATATCCGCAAGATCTCTAAGATGTGGCAGTCTCTTTCTTCTGCTTTCCCCATATTAAAAGAGGATTCCTTCTATAAATGTTGGTTAGCTTTTAAAGGAGTAGAAGCCACGTTATGGACGGGCTTTATCCCTTGGAAGAGGCCGTTATTTAAAGCGCTAGGCAAGCACTCCCTTGCCTATGGCATGTCTTATCCTAGAAGGTTCCATAGGTACGATTATTGGGATTGCCTAAACGAAGGTCACCGCCTATGGAAAGACCCTTGCACCTTAAAGGAGCACACCGACTCAGTCGATGACCTTTTCCTAAAGGCTAAGGCGGATTATCAAGCTGTGCATGAGCTTCTTCTAAAAGCCAAAAATGGCGAGGACGTGCATGAGCAATTGCTTGCTTTCGTCAATAAGATCGATCATGATGGCTCCCCCTATAACAAGAAGAAAACCTGGTTTGATCTTTGCTGGGATAAGAAAAAGAAGTAGGAAATTAGAAAGAGCATAAGCGGCAACGCTACAACTAATCAGCGGAAAGTGGACTAGGTTTTTTTCCTGTCCACTTTGAGGTTACCGTTTCCCATCGGTTAGTTTGCCCATATAGCAAAATGGGCGAATTACCGATGTTTTTTAGAAACTTTAGTTTCCGAAAAGGTTTCCATATAGGAAAAAGAACATTCAAAATAATGTGAGTCTAACTCCTATACTTTCCCATTCTTATTCTTTAGAATAAAAAGGATTATGGGCAATAGAAACGTCATTGATTATGTTGGCGCGCTCGTTGTCGAAGGAGACTCTTTCCTTCTCGTCCGCAGCCTAAGTAGCGATGATATCCCCCTCTCTGGCTTCCATTTGCCTGGAGGCAAATACTTTCAAGAAGATAGTTTGGAGAAGGACATCAAGATCCTTTTGGGCAGCAAATACCAATGCGAGGTTACACTGATCTCTAGCCTCTCCCCGATAGAAGGAGAGGATAAAGATGGCAACCCCATCCGCCTTTTCCCTTGTCTTATCAAAGAGCTTTCCCCTCTTCGCTTCCCTGGGAAGCATTTCGAGTACCGTTACCTCTCCGTCAAGGATCTAGATAACGTCTATGTCGATCCCATCGATAAGATAGCCGCCAAAAAGCTGATGGCCTTCCTTCCTTTGCTATATGGGGCCGTCAGAAAGACCCCGTTGACCCCAAAAGAAATCGATAAGGTCAACGTGATGCTCCATGCCTTGGAGTACTTCAAAGCCAGGATGGATCTCTCCTCCGCCAAAGAGTTTCGCGCCCTCCTTGATTGCGAAGCCTCCTATGAATCCATCGTCATAGCCTTCAAAGCCATCTTGGAGCAGTACCATCTCGACATCAACGAATATATCGACATCATGTCTTATAAAGACGCGAAAAAAAGGAGGGAAACCATATGAATAAGTTCTATTCCTTTTCTTGCAGACTCTACCAAAGAGCCCTCTACCTCGCTTCGTTCTTTTTGCATTTCCATGAGCCAAAACTTCTCTCTGGGCTAGATTGCTCATTGGAGTTGCCGAAGCTTATCAAAAAGCAAGGCCAGCTCCATCCCTTGCTCATCACCGATAAAGGCCTATATGACCTAGGCCTAACCAAGAAGATATCCGAGGCGTTTCTAAAAGAAAACGTAAGCCTAAGCATCTTCCCGGGCGCGGTGCCAAATCCCACGTTTGAGTGCGTGGATGAAGCCTATGAAGTCTATGAAAACGATAACTGCGACTGCGTGATCGCCTTAGGCGGTGGCTCCTCGATGGATGCCGGCAAAGCCCTTCTTATCCGCATTGCCTATCCTAACCGCAAATTATCGAAGTTTAAGGGAATCCTGAAGGTCCATCGCAAGCTTCGCCCTCTCTATGCGATTCCCACTACCGCCGGCACAGGCAGCGAAGCCACGCTCGCCGCGGTGCTTGTCGATAAGACTAACAAGGATAAGTTCCAAATCGATGACCCCAAGCTCATCCCTAGCTATGCTATCCTTGATCCTAGCTATCTCACCGCGCTTCCCCGTAAGGTCATCGCCTCTACCGGCATGGACGCCCTCACCCACGCGGTGGAATCCTATATCGGCAGATCCTCGACCAAAAAAAGCAAAGCCTATGCCCTGCAGGCAACTAGCCTCATCTTCGAGAACCTAGAGGAGTTCTACGAAGAGCCAAGCAATGGCATCTATGCCTCCAACATGCAGCTTGCCTCCTATAAGGCAGGCGTCAGCTTCTCTAGAGCCTACGTTGGATATGTCCATGCCTTAGCCCATTCTCTTGGCGGCTTCTATAACGTGCCCCATGGCCTAGCCAATGCCGTGCTGTTGCCCATTGTCCTAGAAGCCTATGGCAAAGCCGCCTATAAGCCGTTATCGGAATTAGCCAAAGCGGCAGGGCTAAAAGGCGAAAGCAAAGAAAAGCTAGCCAAAGCCTTCATCGAAGAGATAAGGCTATTGAATGCCAGGATGGGCATTCCCAATAAACTCAACGTGAGCCTGGAGCAAGGCGACTTGCGCAAACTGGCCCTACATGCGGATAAGGAGGGCAATCCTTTCTATCCGGTTCCCAAAGAATTCAATGTCGATGAGCTAGAAAGCATTTTAAAGGAGGCACTTTCATGAATGTCGAATATACGAATGTCGCAGGTGCGGAGCTAATCATCCTCACCAACAAGGCGGGCCTAAGCGTCACCTTATCTGACCTCGGCGCCGGCATCAGGGACATCACCTATATGGGCGTGTCCATGATGGTCACCCCGAAAGACCCCGAGGTCTACCTTGGCCATAACGGCGGCTACTATGGCAAGTCCATCGGCCCGGTGGCGGGGCGCATCCAAAATGGCGTCTATTCTGTTAATGGCAAGCGCTATGCCTTCCCCGCCAACGAAGGCAGCAATTGCCTCCATGGCTCGGTGATGGACTATTCGCTGCGCAAGTTCAAGATGGAGCTTTGCCGCCAGGAGAACGGCACCTCCGTCGTCTTCTCCCTTCATGATGAGGCCGTCGAAGGGGTCTACCCGGCAGAGGTCTCCGTCGTTATCCGCTATAAGCTACTGGAAGAAGAGCCGGTGCTTAAGCTTAGGCAGCTTGCTTCTCCAAGTGTCGATGCCCCGCTTAACCTCTCTAACCATTCCTATTGGAACCCTGGTGCCCTAGACACGATCCTTGATGACACGCTGTTTCTGAAATCTAGCCGTGCCATGTCCTATAGCCTAGACCTTATCCCACAGGGGCTAATTCCCGTGAGCAAAGCCCTCGACTTCCGTACCCCCCATAAAGTCGGCGATTACATCAACGAGGAAGAGCTTCATAAGACCAGAACCAACGGCTACGACCATTGCTTTGCCATCGATGAGCATAAGAAAGACGAGGCCATCCTCCGCTTAGAGGGTTCTAGCTTCGGCATGGAGATATTTACCGACGCCCCGGCCCTTCAGATCTATAGCCTTAACTATCCTCACGATAACTTCCCTCTCTCTAATGGCAAAGTAGAGAAGCAGAACTCCGGCCTTGCCATTGAGCCAGTCAAAGTCGCGGGCCCTGCCGAGAGCTTCATCGTCAAAGGCAAAGGGGAATTCCTCTATCACACCACCTATCGCTTCTATAAGAAGTAACTGCCCTATACCCCACAGAGGAAAACGCAAAAATATGGATACCAACCTCATCAAAGCTGATTTAGCAAGACTTCTAGAATACGCGAAGCTTCACCTAGACCTAGACGAAGAAGACGCGACCTACGTCAATAACCTCCTTCTTAAGGACCTTTGCCTCGACGCCCCCTATGAAGGGGAGGTGAAGACCTCTGATCTAGCCTCTCTTCTCGTCCCAGATACCCTATTAGAGAACTTTGTCCCCTATATGGTCGAGAACCTTGGGATGAAGCAAAAGAAGGCCGAAAGGGAACTTGTCTATATCCTAGGCTTGCTCACCCCGATGCCCTCTAAGGTCAACAAGACCTTCTTTTCTCTCCGCGACAAAGACCCGAAGATGGCCACCGATTATTTCTATAACCTCTGCCTGAAGAACCAATACGTCTTCAAGACCAAGATCGATAAGAACCTGCTCTTCACCGCCCATTATGAGGATGGACCAGACCTAGACATCTCGATCAACCTCTCTAAGCCGGAGAAGAACAACAAAGACATCGCTAAGCTTGCCGATGCCAAATCTAGCGGCTACCCCGCTTGCCTTCTTTGCCACGAAAACCTCGGCTATGAAGGGAGGGATAACCATCCGGCAAGAGAGAATATCCGCCTTATCCCGTTAACTCTAGGCCAAGAGAAGTGGTACCTCCAATATAGCCCCTATGGCTATTTCAAGGAGCACTGCATCCTTCTTTCGTCCAAGCACGAGAAGATGAGTATCAACAAGACCAACCTGTCTCACCTATTTGAGTTTGTTGACCTCTTCCCCCATTATTTCATCGGCTCCAATTCCGACCTCCCCATCGTTGGCGGCTCCATCCTTAACCACGAGCACTTCCAGGGCGGCCTTGCTGAGATGCCGGTCATGAAAAGCCTCGTCAAAAAGCTCGTCGCCCACGAAAAGTTCCCCCACACCACCCTCTCCATTTTGGATTTCTATGACACCGTCTTGCGCCTTGATGGCCTAGATAAGAAGGAAATGCTAGAGTTTGCCTGCGCCATCGTCGACGCTTGGAAGCATTATGATGACCCTAGCTGCGACATCATCTCTAGCGATGAAAATGGCCAGCATAGCACGGTCACCCCACTGCTTAGGAAACGGGGCGACAGCTACCAGATGTTCATCATCCTCCGCAACAACCGCTGCGACGCCACCTACCCCGATGGCATCTTCCACGCCCACCCCGAATACGCCCACATCAAGCATGAGGGCATCGGCCTCATCGAAGCGGCGGGGCTCTTCATCCTTCCAGCCAGGCTTCTTCGCCAGGGCAAGGAAGTCAGCGAGATCGTGAAGAAGGGAATTCCTAAGGAAGAATACCTCAAGATGGACGAAGGGCTTGATATCTTCGACGACATGGTGAAGAAGATGAAAGAAAATGGCTGGTCCGCCAACGACTACTATGGCTACGTCTGCCAGAACATCCTCCGCAACGTCGCGGTCTATAAAAACGATAAGAAAGGCGAAGAAGGCCTTGATGCCTTCCTTAGGAGTGTGAACCTATGATCCTCGATTCCAAAAGCAGCGATTTATTCTTCCATACCTATGGCGATGACCCCGAAAGGGTCTACTTTAGCCATGGTAGGCTAGAACTCCTCGGCAACCATACCGACCATAACCATGGCCTTTGCCTCGTCGGCGGCGTCGATATGGGCATCACCGCCTCCGTCAAAAAGAGTGAGGGCAAAACCATTATGATCCTCAGCGAAGGCTATCCGACTTTCGAAGTCGACCTCGATCACCTAGAGATCGACAAGAAGGAGTATGGCACCTCTAAGGCCATCGTCAAAGGCGTCTGCTTCCGCCTTAAAGAGCTAGGCTACGCCATCGGCGGCTTCCAGGCCGCCTGCGCCTCCGATATCTTCCCGGGCGCTGGCGTCTCCTCTTCCGCGGCCTATGAATCTTTGATCATCGAGATCCTCAATGACCTTTATAACGAAGGCAAGATCACCCCGCTAGAGATGGCGAAAATCGGCCAGTATGCCGAAAACGTCTATTTCGGCAAGCCTAGCGGCCTCCTTGACCAGGTCGGCTCCAGCTTCGGTGGCGTCTGCTATATCGACTTCAAGTCCACGCAGTCCCCGATTGTCGAATCGCTTCCCTATGACTTCCCCTTCCGCGTCGTCTTGGTGAACTCTGGCGGCAGCCATGCCAAACTCACCCCGCTTTATGCCTCCATCCCCAATGACATGTATGCCGTCGCCGCCAACATGTTTGGCAAGAAGGTGCTGCGCGAGGTTCCCCAAGAGGAGTTCATGCGCAAAATCGGCACCCCCTGCCCGGGAGTGAGCGAAATCGCAAAGCTACGCGCCCAGCATTTCTATGATGAGAACGCCCGTGTCCTAAAGGCGCGACAGGCCATCATCAATCATGACCAGAATAGCTTCCTTCTCTCGGTCAGCGAGTCAGGCGATTCTAGCCGCGACTTCCTTCATAACACGATGGTCCCTGGGCAATATGAGCATTCCCCGCAGCAAGCCGTCGATATTGCTAGGCGCTACATTGGCAAAGGCGCGGTCCGCATCATGGGCGGCGGCTTTGCCGGCAGCATCATTGCCTTTGTCTATCCGACCGATTTCGATGCCTTTATGGCGGAGATGATCGGCCATTATGGCAAAAAGAACGTCAAAGAGGTCAAGATCCTCTCTGGCGGGCCTAGAAGAATCTGACTAGTAGAAAATGATCTCAATAAGGAAAGGAGGGGAAGATTTCATGATGGCTTTTGCCCGCGTTGGCGTATCCATGTTCAATTTCTATTACTTCCTTTTCCTTTTTCTTTTGCTCACGACCTTCTTTATCTCTGTCGCAGTAGCTCACCGCATGGGAAAAGGATGGACGTGGCGGTTTTTGCTCATCATGAGCTGGAGCAACTTCATCCTCCATTTCGTTAAGCAATTGGCCCCAAGCTACATGAGGCTATGGCCGAGCGTGCTTGTGAAAAGCACTGCGCAGAACCTCTGCGCTTTGCTCATCATGGCCTCGCCATTCATCATTCTTTGGGGAGGGAAGTGGCTAAAAGACTACATGTACTACGTTGGCATCCTTAGCGCCCTTATGGCGACTTTGGTGCCTACTGGACCCTTAGCGGAAGACATGACGACCATCGATGGCTTCCTCGAGACCATGAGGTATTACATCTGCCATGTGCCTTTATTGATTCAAGGCTTCTTGCTGGTGGATATGGGCTTCCATAAGCTGGACCACCGCCGCCTCTGGGCCATCCCTATTATGTTCATGGCGGCGGAAGGCATTATCTTCCTCGATACCACCCTCATGAACTACCTTTGCCATAATTTCCCCTGGGAAGCTTGGCTAGATAGGGCCAATGGCTGGATGAACGCCGGCTTTGCCTTAGGCCCCTCCCCAAGCTTCGACAAGGCCTTAAGTTGGATCTATCCCTACCTTGTTCCCTATTTGCAGACTTATAGGAATGCGCAGGGTGAGCTACTATTCACCCCTATCCTTTACCTTTCCATTCCTCTATATATCGCTACGGCCATATTCGGGCCGCTTATGTGCTATCCCTTCTCCAAAAACGATATGAGGATGGATGCGGAGATGCATAGGCAACTTCGCGCCATGAAGAAAGAAGAGAAGAAAAAAGCCAAGCAACTTGGCATCTATTAAAGTAGCCAATTCCACTTGCATATAGAATAAGGAAACGCCTTCCTCTTTTCTAGCGCTAGATAAGATAAAAGGGTGGAAAACCCTCATCGAAATCGTTTAAGAGCCCACAGTAACCGCTTGCATAAAAGGATTGACGTGAATCTACCCATTGCTATGGTTGACGTTTTTGCTGCTACGTCGCGTTAAGAAATGGCTAAATATCGATATTTTTTGAAGCGTTATCCTTAACCTTGCGAAATCCAATTGTGATATGATTTTGCCGATCACCGAAATGGAGAACTTTTGAATATGGAAATGTCTAAACTCGGTGGCGTCTTGCTTCCCGTCGCCTCGCTTCCTGGCGATTATGGCGTCGGCGACTTCGGCAAGCATGCCTATGAATTCGTGGATGCCCTCGCCTCCGCCGGCTTCAAGCTTTGGCAGATTCTGCCGCTTAACCCGCTAGGCTATGGCCACTCCCCTTATCAGCCCTATAGCTCCTTCGCCATGGATGAGCTCTATGCCGACCTTGGCGACCTGCAGAAGAAGCACTATATTCGCCGCCGCGCCAAGTGGAACGCGGAAGCCAAAGCCATCGACTACGAAAGGGCCCGTGAGTTCCGCAACCCGATCCTACACGAAGCCTTCGAGACCCAGATGAAGAAGAATCCGCGCTGCCTCAATTCCTTCATCGAGGAGAACCCGTGGGTCTTAGACTGGGCCGCTTACATGATGTTCAAGCGCCGCTACCCCTCTTCTTGGGACTCCTGGCCAGAAGAGGCCAAATCTTGGATCAAGGATAGGCCAAGTATCGCCAGGAAGGATTCCCGCGCCTATAAATATGAGATCTGGCTGCAGATGACTCTTTATCGGCAATGGGATGCCTTGCATAAGTATGCTAACTCCAAAGGCATCGAGATCATCGGCGACATCCCCTTCTACGTCGGCTTTGACTCATGCGACGTCTGGGCAAACCAGGATTGCTTCCTTCTTGATCTGGAGTCTCGTCGCCCAAGCTTCGTCGCCGGCGTGCCGCCCGATTATTTCTCTGCGACCGGCCAAAGATGGGGCAACCCGATCTATGACTGGAAGCATTTAGAGGATACCGACTTCCGGTTCATCGAAGACCGCATCGCCAAGAACGCGAAGATCTATGACATCATCCGCCTCGATCACTTCCGCGCCTTCGATACCTATTGGAAGGTTCCTTCTTCCTGCCCGACCGCCATTGAAGGCGCTTGGATCGAAGCCCCGGGCTATGCCCTCTTCGATTCCCTTTTTGCTAAGTATCCGCAGCTGCAGAAGCGCATCATCGCCGAAGACCTCGGCGACCTCCGCCCCGAAGTCCTCACCCTTCGCGACCATTATCACTTCCCTGGCATGAACGTCGTCGAGTTCACCTTCCATGACGATGCCATTGAGCATAAGTCAGGCTATGAAGGCTATAACTCCGTCGTCTACCTAGGCACCCATGATAACGACACCATGACCCATTACCTCGAGTCTCTTCCTGAGGGAGAAAGAAGGAATTGGGAAAACGCCATCGATAGCTTTGGCTATAACGACGACATCTCCCTTACCGACAAATTCATCCACTTTGCCCTTGCTAAACCCGCCAAATATTCCATCCTTACCGTCCAGGATATCCTAAATCTCGGCGCGGAAGGGCGAATCAACGTCCCCGGCATCGTCGATACCGTCAACTGGACCTATAAGATGGATGACCTTAAGTCCTTTAAGGAAAGGGTCGTTTATCTCCGTCATCTCCTTAAGGCTACCGGGAGAGCCAAATGAAGCGCATCGGCTTAGTTTCGTTAGGCTGCGCGAAGAACCTTGTGGACTCGGAAGAAATCCTCGCGATGTTCCCCCGCGACCGCTTCGTCCTCACCAATAACCCCTCCGAGGCTGACTTAATCATCGTCAACACCTGCGGCTTCATCGAAGCGGCGAAGAAGGAGTCGATACAGACTATCCTTGAGATGGCCCAATATGACGCCAAGCTCGTCGTTGTCGGCTGTCTTGCCCAGCGTTATTACGAGCAGCTCGTCAAAGAGATCCCCGAAGCCGACCTCATCGTGCCGATCAAGGATTACAAAGAGCTTGCCTCCCGCCTAGAAGAGCTTCTTGGCGAGAAGGGCATCTCCCCGCTTAACCCGCTTAGCCGCGTCGTCTCCACCGCCTCTTACTCCGCCTACCTTCGCATCTCCGAAGGCTGCAATAACTTCTGCGCTTTCTGCGCGATCCCCTTTATCCGCGGCAGATTCGTCTCTCGCCCCTACGAGGAGATTCTAGAAGAGGCTAGGCTCCTTAAGGCCAAGGGCGTTAAGGAAATCTCCCTCATCTCCCAAGACACCACGATCTATGGTAGCGACTTCCCTAATAAGAAGCCCAACATCGTCGACCTTCTAAAAGGATTAGAGGACATCGGATTCTATTCGATCCGCCTCCTCTACCTATATCCTTCTGAGATCTCCGATGAGCTTATCGACTATATCGCCGCCTCAAAGTCTGTTGCCCATTATTTCGATATCCCCGTCCAGTCCGCCTCTGATCACCTCCTCACTTTGATGAAAAGGCACGCCGATGCGGCGAAGACCATCGATCTCTTTAAGAAGATTAGGCGGAAGTGCCCGGATGCGATTCTACGCACTACCCTCATCGCTGGCTTCCCTGGCGAAAAGATAGAGGACCAGGAGATCACCAAGAAGTTCCTGGAGGAAGTGAAGTTCGACCATATGGGCTGCTTCACCTATTCTAGGGAAGAAGGCACCGCTGGCTATAACCTCCCCGACCAAGTCGATGAGGAAACCAAGGCCAAGCGCCGCGATGAGCTGATGGCGATTCAGCGCAAGATCTCCTATAACCTCAATAAGGGCCAGATCGGCAAGACCTTCGAAGGGCTTGTCGTCGGCAAAGGAAAGAAGAAGGGCGAATACATGCTTCGAAGCGTCTGGAACGCTCCGGATGACATCGATGGCGCCATCTACTTCAAAGCCAATAAGGAGCTTACTGAAGGCGATATCGTGAAAGTAAAGATCACCGACGCCTTCGTCTATGACCTTAGCGGCGAGTTAGTCGAAGACTGATCTTAACCAATAAGCGCCCACGAACTGGATTCGTGGGCGCTTTTTACTATTGACTAGGAAATTGTATTTAACCTCCCCCATAAGAAAACCGGCCTCCCTGGGCCGGCTTGGGACTGCTCTTACTCCGGTTTGTA
>CADCPN010000061.1 GCA_902803375.1 uncultured Erysipelotrichaceae bacterium
AGTTCCTGAACGGGCCGCGCATGCCTAATTCTAGCAAAAAACTCGGGTTCGCCCGAGTTCCGACCGAAATTCATTTCGGTTTTGTTCGGATGGTTGTTCTGAAAAACACATTGATACATAAGTCCCCTTTTGGCTGGCTTCAAAAGAATTTTTTTGTGGAAAACAATGCGATTTTTCATAAAAAGCGCGACCCATGAACACCTTTTACGAAAATGAAAAAACGCAAGGGGGAAAATAAAAAAATTTTTGGAGTGCATTCTCATTGAAAACGGGAAAATTGGGGGCTAAACTCATCAAGCCTAAAGAAGCGGAACGCTTCATATAGCGGCAAGCCAAAAGAACCTATTGGTTCTTTTTAAATCACTTTTCGAGGAGATCCCATCATGAAGATTGTTAAGAAAAACGAGACCCTTGTTGATTACGACTTCAGCAAGATCAAAAAAGCGGTTAGCAAATCCGCCAATCGCGTCGATGTTGTTTTAAGCGATGAAGATTGGAAGAAGATTCAGACTATTGTTGAGAATGAACTCAAAAATTCTGGCCAACAGTACGTTCCCGTCTCCCAGATGCACGTCTATGTTGAGCTAGCCCTCGACAAAGTCAGCAAGAAAGTCGCCAAGTCTTATCGCGATTACCGCAACTACAAGCAGGATTTCGTCTCCATGATGGACGAGACCATCAAGACCGTTGACCAGCTCAATGTCGTAGCCGACAGAAGCAATGCCAACTGCACCTCTGCCCTTATCTGCACTCAGAGAACCCTCGCCTATAATGCTTTCTCCAAGCAGCTATACCGCAAGACTTTCCTCTCCAAGGATGAGATTGCCGCCGTCGATGATGGTTACATCTATGTTCACGATATCTCTTCCCGTCTTTTGACCTATAACTGCTGCCTATTCGATATGGGCAAAGTCCTTCAGGGCGGCTTCGAATGGGAGAACATCGGCTACAACGAGCCGAAGGATGCCCGCACTGCCTGCAACCTAATCTCTGATATCACCTTGAACTGCGCTTCCATGCAGTATGGTGGATTCACCATCCCGGAAATCGACAGCGTTCTCGCTCCGTATGCGGAGAAGTCCTATAAGAAGTGGCTCGCCGAATACAAGAAGATGGTCGAAATGTGCGACGGCGTCTACGACGAAAAGAAAGCCGATGAATTTGCCATCTCCAAAGTCATCAAAGAGCTCGAACAGGGCTTCCAGGGCTTTGAGCACACCTTCAACACCGTTGCCTCCAGCCGTGGCGACTATCCGTTTACCACCTTCACCGGTGGCTGCGATGAGTCCCGTTTCGGCGCCCTTGTCTGGAGCGTCGCTCTCCGTGTGAGAAGACAAGGCCAGGGTCACCCGGGCCACAAGCGCCCCGCTATCTTCCCGAAGCTCGTCTTCCTCTACACCAAGGATCTTCACGCCGAAGGCAAGAAGCTCCACTGGCTCTACCTCGAAGGTATTGAGACCAGCGGCGCCGCTATGTATCCGGACTGGCTATCTCTTGATTTGCCGGAAGAAGATCTCGTCACCACCGCGGCCAAGGTCCATTACGAACCGGCCATCGCCAAGGTTTTCCACAAGTACCATAAATTCGGTGTCTCCCGTTGGCTTCTCGATGAGGAAAACAACGTTCAGGAGAATCCGAATTGGGTTGACTCCATCGTTTCCCCGATGGGATGCCGCGCCTACCTCAGCCCGCTATATAAGGATGGCGGACTAACTCCGGCCAATGAATTCGATACCCCGATCTTCACCGGGCGTTTCAATGGCGGCGCCATCTCCCTTAACCTTCCGATGATCCTCCGCAAGGCTCAGACCGAAGGCAAAGATTTCTTTGAGGTCCTCGATTACTACCTCAACATGATCGATAGCCTCCACGTCCGTACCTTCGACTTCCTCTGCAAACTCAAGGCTTCCTGCAACCCGGTCGCCTTCTGCATGGGCGGACTTGGCAGCCTCAAGCCGACTGACACCATCGCTCCGCTAGTTGAGCACGCGACCTTCTCTTATGGCTTCACCGCTCTAAATGAGCTCCAGGAGCTTTACGACGGCAGATCCCTCTATGAGGCCAAAGACGATCCGGAAGCCTTCTCCTATAAGGTTCTTAGCTACATTAATGAATACGTTGAGACCAAAAAGCGCGACTGGAAGAAGGGCACTCCGTATATCGCCGCTATCTATGGCACCCCGGCTGAATCCCTCTGCGGCACCCAACTCCAACAGTTCCGTAAGAAGTACGGCGTTATCGAAAAGGTTTCTGACCGTGCTTACTTTACCAATTCCTTCCACATGCACGTCAGTGAGAACATCACTCCGTTTCAGAAGCAGGATGCGGAATTCCGTTATTTCCATTTGGCAAGCGGCGGACATATCCAGTACTGCCGTTTCTCCTCTGGCATGAACCTAGAATTCATCAGTCAGTGCGTTGAACGTGCTATGAAACTTGGCTACTACTTCGGCGTCAACATCGAGAAGAGCTTCTGCAATGACTGCGGAACCGAAGTCGATGACGGCATCGAGAGCTGCCCGCACTGTGGATCTCATAACATCACCACCATCAACCGCGTCTGCGGCTACCTCGGCTATTCCAAGGTTGCCGGCGATACCAAGATGAATGATGCTAAAATGGCGGAAATCAACGATAGGAAGTCCATGTAATGAACGTCATCAAAATTGACCACAACAACATGGTGAATGGCACCGGCATGCGCGACGTTATCTGGTGCGCAGGCTGCGGCCATAACTGCGTTAATTGCCAGAACAAGGAAGCCCAGAACCCTGACATCGGCACTCCTTATGGAGAGTGGGTAAAGGAAGAGCTCGCCGCGGATTTAAGGCGCGACGAGATCTCCGGCGTCACCTTCTCTGGCGGCGAAGCCACTTTCCCTGCCAATAGGAAAGATGCGACCGCATTGATGAAATGGATCAAGGAGAATTTCCCGATGAAGACCATCTGGGTTTATACGGGATACGCCTATGAGCAGATCTCCGACTTGGAGATGATGAACTACATCGATGTCTTGGTTGATGGTCCCTACATCGAGGAATTAAACCCGGGACGTGGCGCCCTTAAATGGAGGGGTTCCCGCAATCAAAGGGTCATCGATATCAAAGCGACTCGCGCCTCTGGCTCCGTTATTTGGGCCAAAGACTTCAACGGCAAATATATCTATCAAAACGATGATCCTCTTTTCCTAGAGGACCATCGCGCTAATAACTGCTGCGAAAAATAAAGGCCTCCTTTCGAGGTCTTTTTTGTGCTTGTCTGATGCGTTAACGAATTAATCGATATATACCATCGCTAATCAATACGGTTCCGATTGTGAAGACGCCAATGACAATTAAGGATTCGGGCGCAAAGATGAAGAAGGCTCCGGTGACGCCATACAGAACGATTTCAAGGATGTTCCAAATGAAATCGAACTTCGACTTGAGACGGCTATATTCCAGGTTCTCGGATAGCCACATCGCAAAAATGACGAAGAAGATGCCAAATACCGTGTTAGAGAAGGATACGAGGAAGTCTAACTTCACCCATAAGGATGCATAGAGAAGCAGCATCAATATGGTTAAGGCGATACGCATTCTTTGCCCGTAGAAGTCCCATTTTTCCTGGGCGAGCGAGACGATGGTTAGAACGGTCATCGCCAAGACGATGATGCTCATAATGCCTGCGGCGATATAGGGCATGGCCACGGAAGGCACGACTAGGAAAATGACGCCTAGTACCGCCATGAGGACGCCTTGGAAGACGTTGGTGAAAATCAAATCGAAGAACTTGGACTTCTTACGTTTAATGAAGGAGCGGATGTTGGTGCCTAAGACTAGATATAGGCCTAGCTTGCCAACCGTCTTTTTTCTTCTTCTTGTCGCGCCGAAATAGGAGACGAGGACAGAATCAAAGACACGGGTCGGGTTTTTGCCTAGATCCCAAACCGATTTTTCCCCATGCTTTGTCAAAGCTTTGAAAAGGTCGTTTACAAACCCTTCCCTCTCTTCGGTCGAAACGTCTTTCAACCAGCTCATGACAACATCAGTTGCCCAGGTGGAGGAGCGGTCATTTTGACGGCGAAGGATGAAGTTGCCCTCATCGATGATCCAGCTGAGCATGCCGTGCTGCATGATTCCCTTTTCATCGCTGGCGACGATTTTCTTGTCGCTCCAATCATGATCGAAAATAGAAGCGACAACATCGTACTCAGGCTCGATTGCGGAGACTAAAGGGTCAATGGCGTGAATATTGACGTTGGGGTAGACATCCTCGCAGAGCCCGGGACTGTCAAGAAGATAGGCGTGAAGAATATTCGCGCGTTCGGATTCATCAACGAATAGAGTCGCGTACTCAGCAAGGCATCCGCCTTTGCTGTGACCGGTGACATAGGTTTTTCTTCCGGTTGCGATGACATCCTTTAGATATTGAAGCGCGAGCTCCTGCGCGGGGACGCGCGTAAAGGAGAACATGAAGTCCTCTTTCCACCCAACGAGGGTGTCATCGGTTCCGCGGTAGCTGACTAGCTGCGTGCCGTCGTCGAGCAAAAACGTCATGGCCGCGAATTGGACGTGCTGCTTGATATCATTCTTGTTCGTGTAGTTGACGATCTTTATGTCTTTATAGCGCGGAGCGGAGAAGATGGCCTTTAAGAAGGCGGCATAGGATCTTTTTTTGATGCCCCAGTCAAGAGAGAGGAAGACACTGGATTTTTTCTCCTCCAACCTGGTGACGGCATTAGAGAGACTGATGACCTCATCCTCGGCAACTAAATCGCCAAGATCGAGGTAAGTGAAAGTGGCAAGCGCAATCGCGTCGAATTCGCTGAAGGATGACTGCTGGAAGCTAAGCTTGCCCATCCAATGGATGTAGGTCGTGATGTTTGCCATGGATGCATTATAAAACGGAAATTATTGATACAAAGATATAAAGCGGTTTTGTTCCTTGAAGTTTTTGCGGAATATTCACGGGAAGAATCTGAGGGGAACAGATCATAAGTAAGGCGTGCATTGTTTTTGTGTCGCTGTCGCAAGAAGCGTTGCGGGGGGGCGGCTTTATGCAATTGTTCATTTAAAAGACGACGGATAAAAATATGGGGTAGGTGTCTTGAATTTCGCATTTCGCCTAAGCTGAAATTTGCCTTAGAAAAATAGGCGAAACGCTATGGCTACCTCCCTTTATTTGTGGTTACAAAATGCATGTGTGCCCCCAAAAGTTATTTTTGCTAGGAAATGCTATTTCTTCATTTTTTAGCGTTTTATTACTTCTTTATTTATACATTTGAAGAAAAACCGATAATAAATCTTAAAAATTCGCGAGACATGTATAAGATTTTGTTATTTTTTTCGGACATTGTGTTATGTTTAAGTAAATGTGAAACAGTTAAAAGGGAGGTTTCATATGGCAAATACGTCAAAGGCGAAGAAAGCGAATCCGCTTTTCTGGGTCGGAGCGATTGCTCTTCTTCTTTCTATCATCTTCTGGTTTGTCGCCATCCCGTTCAATAAGAAGGTTGGCGTTGATGACTGGGGTGTTGCTCCTGGCTTCTGGTGGATCTGGAAAGTCATCTTTGGTGGAGCTTCCGGCTACGTCGATGGCATGGGATTTTTAATCATCATCCTCGCAGTCGTTGGCATTGGCATCGGCATTGTCAGCCTCGTTGCCTTCTTCATGACCAAGAAAAAGTCTGAGTTGATCAACTTTTGCATTGCTGTTGTTGCTGCCTTCGCCGCCGCTTACATGCTTGTCACCATTCAGGTTGGCTTGCACTTCCACGCTATTGGCCCCAAACGTTTCCTCTTGGCCTCTGGATGCTTGGGCACCGTTATTCTAGTCTTGGTCATCATCGCCATTACCATCGCCGCTTCGGTCTCCGCGAACAACGTCCCGGTCGCTGAAGCCGCTGAAAAGCCGGCAGAAGTTGATGAGGAGAAGGTTCGCGAAATTGTTCGCGATGAACTCTCTAAGCAGCCGAAGGAAGAAAAAGAAGAAGGCGTCACCGAAGAAAAGGTTAACGAGATCGTTGACGATAAGACTCTGAAAGAAGAAAGAGTCCGCGAGATCGTTCGTGAAGAACTCGACAAAGAGGAAGAAAAGCCCGCTGAGGAAGAAGCCCCTGTCGAGGATGAAAAAGCCGAAGAACCGGTCGCCGAAGAACCGGAAGCCGAAGAGGCCGAAGAAGCTGAAGGCGAGGAAACCGAGGAAGGCGAAGACGGCGAAGTCGAAGTCGATGCCTTCGGACACCTCCGTGCTCGTCGTCGCGCATCCTTTGAGACCAAACTCAAGAATAGCGAATACGAACTCCGCCACAAATACTATGACCTCCGTGACTACATCAAGTCTTACGGCGTCAACAACCGTATCTCCATTCCAGGCGACACCTTCTCCCTACATCGCGAGAAGCTAGCCTTCATCACCATCTCTGGCAAGCACATCAAAGCCTGCTTCGCCTTGGACCCGGATGATTACAAAGATTCCACCATCCCCTGCGATCGCAATACCTCCAAGAGATTCGAGGATTTGCCGCTCGCATTCAAGATCAAGTCTGATCTATCCTTCCGCCGCGCTTTGAAACTTGTCGACGACATGATGGCCAAAAAAGGCTACACCAAGCCCGAAGATAAGTCCGCTAAGTAAGGATTACAACAATTCGTGAAGAACGCACCCAGCCTTTTATGAGGCTGGATGTTTTCTAATCTTTGGGTGGTATTCCTGTGTAGAATAAGCGCGAGGTAAGAACTATGCATACTGAAACTTTGATTTCTGAAGGCGTCTTTTACATCGGGGCTTCCGATAGACGCATTTCTCTGTTTGAAAATGCCTTTCCACTAGAAAATGGCATGAGCTACAACGGTTATCTTTTCTTAGATGAGAAGACCGCCGTTCTCGACACCGTCGACGAGTCTTGCTCCCGCCTATATTTCGCCAATATTGAGCATTTGCTTAACGGACGCCCGCTAGACTATCTAATCGTCAATCATATGGAGCCTGACCACGCTGCCTGCATTGGCGCTTTGCTCCTTCGCCATCCGGAGGTTACCATCGTACTCAATGCGATGGCAAAGAAGTTCTTGCTCAACTATTTCCCTTCTCTTGGTAACGCGAAGTTCCTCCTTGTTAAAGAAGGCGATCATCTCTCCATCGGAACCCATAACTTCAGATTCGTGATGGCCCCGATGGTTCATTGGCCGGAAGTCATGTTCACCTTTGAGGCCACCGAAGGCATTCTCTTCTCTGCAGATGCGTTTGGAACCTTTGGCGCGCTTGCCGGCAACGTCTTTGCGACCGATCGCGATTTCGATGCCGCCCATCTATCTGAAATGAGAAGGTATTACGCCAATATCGTCGGCAAATTCGGCGAACAGGTGAATGCCGTTATGAAGAAGGTTGCGGCTTTAGACCTCAAGATGATCGCCCCGCTTCATGGCCCGATCTACCGTTCCCATTTCGATAAGCTGATCTCCGCCTATAAGACTTGGGCGAGCTACGAGCCGGAAGAAGCGGAAGCGGTGATGATCGCCTATGCATCCGTCTATGGCAATACCGCGGATGCGGCTACCTACCTCGCGACTAAACTAGCGGAAAAAGGCGTGGATAACATCGCCATGTATGACGTATCCAAGACGGATTGCAGTTACCTAATCGCTGAGTCTTTCCGCGTGAAGACCATCGTGTTGGCTGCCCCGACCTATAACGGCGGCGTCTTCGTGAAGATGGAGGACTTCCTCCATGGTTTCGTGAATCACAAGATCCGTAACCGCAATATCGCCTTCATCGAAAATGGCTCCTGGGCCTCTACCGCCAAGGCGTCTATGCTAAAGATCTTAGAAGGAAGCAACCTCACCTATCTCGAACCGAGCCTTAGCTTTGCTTCTACCGTCAAAGAGCAACAGCTTGCTAAGCTGGATGAGATCGCGGATGCCATCGTCTATTCGCTAAAGCCGGCTCAGGAATAAGGGGTAGATAAGCATGATTCCGCTAATCGAATAACGATTTTGATAAGGACGAATTATCAATACGTGATTTAATATTGTTGACATGGACCTATTTGAGACCAAAAACGTCGCCACTGGCAGAGAGTACTGGAAGCTAAAACGCATTGAGCGTCAGAAGCAGTTCCTTTTCTTCGTCATGGCTGAGATGGTTTTGGTCGCCGCCGCGGTTCTTTGCGGGCTTATCGGCAATAAAAACGGAACTGGCAGAATCGTATTCGACATCTATTTCATCCTCTTGCTAATCTTCAGCGTCGTGGCCGTGCTTATCGCGGGAATGTTTCTGCTCACCTTCTATTGGTATGGCTACCGCCCCGTTAAGGATAGCAGCGTCAGGATCTCGGCCGATGATATGACCTTCCAGGCCGATGTCGTTGGCTTCTCCGGCAGGACCAAACGACTTAACGCCACCATCCGCTATTGCGTTGATAATGGTGTCTACACCAAGATTGGCCTCAACAAGAGGTACTTCGTTTGGGTACGCGATCAAGACCTGAAGATGGAAGAGAAGAAAACAATTGCAAGCATCATCGCGAAGTTGCCAGAAAAGAAAAACAAAGAGCGGACCGCTAAGGAAGAATAAACCCGCCTTTCTTTTTGCCTGAGGAAAATAAGGGGGGATGCGATTGGATAGACATTGCCTCCCCCCCTGTATAATGCGTGAAAAAGCGAGGGATATGCATGGACGAGCAGAAACAGACAATCATCGAAGCGGAAGTCACCGAAGTTAAATTAGATGACGTGAAAAAGCCGGCGAAGGCCAAGAAGACTTTGGATTCCCACGCCCATTCCATCCATTTCCTTGGAAAGCTTTCCGCCGTTCTCCTTTCGATTTCCTCCCCAGGATTGCTCATCGCGGTTGTCCTTGGCTTCATGTTCTCCATCTTTTATAGCGAGACCCCCAATAACGTGGTCAGACTCGCCATCATGATCACAAGCTGGTCTTTCGCGGGGCTCTTCTTCCTCATGTCGGCGCTCGCGTTCGGACTTCGCATTTGGATGAGAAAGCTCAAAACGAAAGACCCAAACTTCGAAGACGTGGTCAACCACGATTCCATCTATTAATCGTCAGTCGGGTCTCCTAAGGAGGCCCGCTTTCTTTTTCTTTGGCTGCATCGGATATACAATTAACGCATGCCTAGCAGTAAGAGCCGCTTGTTGTATCTCAATTACTTCCTCAAGAACTCGTTCTTCGTTTTTCGATACAAGCTATTCCATATCAAGAAAAGCTGCCTTCGCTTCCGTGGGAAGAAAGGCATTACTTTGGAATACAGCAACGACGCGTTGAAGAGTCACATCGAATCCGGAAAGCCTTTTGCCGCGATCCGTTTTGGCGCGGTGGAATTAGGCTGCCTAAATAATGCAAAGAAGATTGAGCTTGGATTTAAGAAAACATTTAAGCCCCTCGTTCGCTACTCCATGAAGAACAATGCGGGATTATTCCCGACGGACGATAAGACGCTGCAGGAGTACTCGGACCTGATGTTCCAAGAACTGCCGAATACGGACTTATTGGGGATATCTGGCGTCCACATGGAAGACTATTTCCAGCGTCTATATTGCCCGAATGCAGACTACATCCAATACGAAGGCATGGAGCCCTTGCGTGGCGATTGGGTTAAATCGCTGAAAGGCAAGAGAGTCTTGGTAATCACCCCATTTGACGAAGACGTGAGAAGCCAATACCAAAGAAGAGAAAAACTCTTCCTCGATGACCCTGACCTATTGCCGGAATTCACACTGCTGACCCTTCAGGCGCCGCTTACCCTGGCGGATGGGGAATCTGACCTCCCCTCTTCCATCGACGTCCTAAAACATCTGGAAGAGCAAATTAAGGCCTTGGAGTTCGATATCGCGTTGGTCGGCGCCGGCGTGTATGGAAGTCCCTTATGCCTATTCATCAAAAGCATGGGCAAGCAAGCCATCCAAACGGGCGGGGCGACATCGACCTTGTTTGGCATCATGGGACGACGCTGGGAAAGTCGGCCTCACGTCAGCAAGCATGTTAACGAATATTGGATTCACCCCAGCGTGAAACCAAAGGGATACGAGAAAGTAGAGAAAGGCGCGTACTGGTAATATGGAAGAAAACAAGAATATCTCAACCACGGTGGATAAAACAGAAAGAGTAGTAGGGTTTTTGGCCCTGGAATTCTTGGCCCTGATTTGCTTTGGGTTCGGAGGCGAGAACGGCTTGACGTTTTTGCGCGTCATCGGCGTATGCCTGGCCTTATTCCTATACCCCTACGCGAAGAATCAGTTTGTGAAAGAAGGAGGAGTCCGTAAGGATTTAATCGCTTTGATCCCTGCGGGATTGACCTTCCTCTCCTTTGGCTTCTCTAGGTTCTGGCTCTCGTTCTATTCCGCTTCCTGGTTCACGGGCATCATCATGTGCCTATTGGTGAGTGCAGGGTTAGCCGCTGCATGCCTACTCGGCTATTCCGTCAAAGGCATGAAAGGCTTGAAGCGTGACTACGTTTTCTTGGCCATCGGCTGTGGACTTGCGTTGCTCGTCCTCATATCTGGCCTATACTCCCTAGTCCGTTATGGCGTCTTCTATGTGAAGAGATTTTCGAAGATGGTCTATTACTTTGATGGCGTTGTCTTCCCTGTTTCAAAAGAAGCGAAGATCCTTGACGGCTTCCTCTTTCGCGAGGCTAGCCTAGACTTCGCAAAAGCCCCTGCCGTCATGCTTTCCTGCTTTGGCGTTGGCTGCCTTGGCTGCAACCCGAAGAAGGACAAGAGGTTCTATGCGATGCTCTCTTTTGGGATCCTTGGCTTCCTCGATCTTATCCTCACCCCGTTCAAGGCCGGTATTCTATTGGCTCTTTTTGTCTACGCCTATGCTGGAATCATGTTTGGCCTACGATATCTATCCAATAAGGGCGAAAAGGCGGAGCATAGGGTCAAAACCGGCCTACGTATTGCTTTCTTTGTTCTGATGGCTTTCGTTGCCTTGGGCTTGATCATCCTAGTGACGGATACCTTCTTAGGCGAGAGTGCAAGCTTCCTTCGCAAGAGTAGCTTCATCGCAAGAAAAGGCTCGGATAACCAATATACCTATACGAGACTAGGCCGTCTCATTGAGACGATTGAGGAGATCATCTCCGCGACCTTTTTCACCACGAAGGCGGGCGTACGCAGTTTCAACTTCGTAGGATTCCTTTTCGGCTCGCAGGCTACTTATATCTACAATTCTTCCTTCGCGGAATTTAATTTCATCTATCAAAACGGCATGGTCGGGTTCTCCCTTCTTCTTGTCGCTTTGTTCTATGGCATCTATAAGGCCCATCATTACTTCTATGAATCAGAAGACGAGGATCACCTCAAGTTCATCGTTACCGGCCTGATGTTGGCCATGTTTCTTTACTGGTCTTTCCTCTGCGATGAAGCGCCGTTAAGACATCCGCAGAACATGGACGAGTTCTTCTCCAACCATCAGTCGCTGTTACTGTCTTTCACACGCTCGAATTGGGCGCTTCTGGGCGCGTTCTTCTTCGGGTACGTTTATTCCCCTAAGAAGGTTGCCGCAAAGCCTGTAGAGACCAAAAAGGAGGAAGAGATCCATGAATAAGAAATTGAAGATGCTTTCACTGCCAATCCTATCGATGGCTTTGTTTTCCTGCGCCGATACCAATGAGGTTTACCCTGGCGACGCCTACATCAGCGGCAACTTCCTTTTGAACCGTTATAACCACTGGGACGAAGGGCTGAAGGAGGCCAAGACAGTCGGCTCCTTCGAACTGAAGAATGACAAGGCTTCCACGGCCAGATATTTCAATGGAAGCGGCGTCCATGGCAGCTATAGAGACGTCTATGGTTTTGAGCAGGCGAAATCGTGGCATCCGGAGTCCTTCCGCAATTCCAAAGGCGGCGACTTGAAATGGGCGCCAGACATCGTGGATGGCGGTGTTGGAGAATGGCGCGAACAAAGCGCTCTCTATGATGTTGCTTATGGCCAGACCAAGAAGATGACCCGCATCAATTCCAAGTTCGGCAGGGGCTATCTGTCCAAACTCTATAACGGCCAGCTTCGCTGCAATGCCTGGAGCAGTTATTCCCTTGTGGAATTAGATAAGTCTGGCTATGGAACTATCTTCCCGGCAGAGCTAGAAAAAGCACCGTATTTCGCGATGTCCGTGCGTGGCGGTTCCGATACTCCAGGCGGCTATCCACGATTAACGAGTTTCGATATAAACGTCACCTTCTATAAGGTTGGATCCGATAACGTTTCCTATGAGGGAACGACCTTCACCATGAAGGAGGTTTTCCTCCAGACAAACTACTCGGCGGAATACACCTCTTTGGTGGGATTCTACTTCGATGAAATCGGCGGCGACTATAACCCCGCCGGCGTCGTTGGCATGAGCGTCACTTTCTCTATGACAAAAGACTTCGCGGGCGGTGAAGAAAAGACTCTTCCTACCAGTGATAACTTCGATGAAGAAGCGGGTAATTACACTGGCTTAATGCTGCTGGAAGTCTTGTTCCCCGACTCCACGTGGAATTAACAAAAAGCCCGCAAAAATTGATTATCTTTTTTGATATTGACTGATATCTAGCCACTTTCCCATTTCGAAATCGCACTCATTATCATCAAGGATAAGGGTACCTTTCGCCGGGGTGAAAGTCATTTCGGAGAAGTAGATTTTGCCCTCTATGCAGTAGAGGTCGCAACGCACGAACGGGAAGGGTTTGCACAGGTCTTCGGCCATGGCAATCATCTCGTCAAAATTCTTTGGTCTAGGCGGGCAGACGTCCGCCTTTTTCCATCCGTTGAATTGGCTGCCGTCGAACGGGGTCCAATCGGTGTGGAGCTCGGTGTAGCGGATATCGGTTCCTCGACCGGTCACCACATAGAGGTTTCTGGCCTTTCCGTTATAGACGTGAATCTTATATTCCGTAGGCAGAGTTTCCATATCGCCCATGAATTTTTCGATAATGATCTGTGGCTTGATTTTCGAGTAGTGCCTCTCCATTGTGAACTTGCCATAATCGCGTTTTAGCCATGAGGAAAATTTCTTTTTTGCCGTAGATAAATCTAGCTTAGATTTGTCTTTGACGATCATGTTCCAGCCGCTGGAATGAGTGCACTTCATGACGAAGGAAGATGGCAAAGAGGAGAAGTCGATATCCTCAAAACGGTCATAGACTCCATAGATGGGAATGAGGGTATCAGCATACCCTTTTTCCGCTACGTAATCCCTGACGCCAACACGTCCTGCGCAGCGGCTTACCTCATCCCATTTCGGGTAGGTGTAGACCCTGAGGTATTGAAGCTTTTCCGTGTAGCGGACAGGGTTCTTCAGATTGAGTTTATGATGGGTGATGTACTTATACTGAAGCTTGACGTAAGCAACTGGGAAAAGGGCTTTGATGATGCCGCGGAAAGGGACGGCTAAAGCCCTTTTCAATTTGTTTTCGTGGAGGTTGGGGTTAGGCATTTTCCTTCTCCTTTTTATGACGTCCAGGCAAGAAGGAAGAAACAAGCTTTTCCTTTAGCAGCAAACAGCCTGCGATGTAGATAACGGCATCAATGGCAACGATGGACAACATGCCGGTGAGGAAGACTTCCCATTGCTCTGCAAACGGCATCGCCCCCTCGATATAGGGGCGGATGAAATAAGAGAAAAATCCGATGACGATACCCATGATCACGATTTTGAGGTTGTTGAGATTGAAGACTGCCTTTCTTGCGTATTGCCTGGTGGCGAATAGGAGATAGCCTAGTATCAATACGTCGGTCGCGCCGGTGGCGATGGCCACGCCGATGGCGGGGTTATCCTTAAACGGGACAAGGGCTAAGAAGAAGGAGAGGCCAATATTCAAGGCCACGCCTAAAAGCATGGTGTAGAGGTAAATCTTTTCTTTCTTCATCGGGATGAGGATCTCGGTATAGATGTTGTCTCCGATGGAGTAGGTGAGCATCATCGCGGAAAGAATCCATAGGACGGTGGCGGCGTCTTGATAGGAGCTGGCGTCGGAACCAGAGATCAGGTTGGTGATTTCATTGGAGAGTGTGGCCATGGTCGCGATGGCTGGGATAGCGATGAAGAAGGTGATGTTCAAAGAGTAGTTGATGAGGTTCTGATAGAAGGCCTTATTCTCTTTGGCGTAATAATAGGCGGCGCGAGGCATGAAAACGGCGTAAAGAGAGGTGATGAGGGTGATGACGATATCAACGCCTTTCACACCGACGGAATATGCGCCAACGGAAGACTTGTCCTCGTCTAAGAAGCCAAGGATGAACTCATCGGTCTGGTTATAAAGGGTTAAAGCACCTGAGATTAGGAACAGGGTGAAAAGAGGCTTGAACAAAGGCTTGAAGCGATAAGGCAGGGTCTTCTTGAAACTGACGAATTTCGGAAGGTAGATGCAGTTGGCGATGGAAGTGAGGATTGTGGAAGAAATCGCGATAAGGGCATAGATGTAGAGATAATTCTCTGGATGTTCGCTCTTACGGATGGCAAGGAAGGTCAGCGTCGCGGAGAAGGCGATGAGCAAAATCGATCGGACCGTGATGTAGAAATGCTTCTCAAGCGCGATATAGACCCATTCAAAGGAGAAGACGCCGATGAGGAAGTTCACGGAGAGCAGGAAGATGATCTCGCTATTGGCGTATAGGCTAGGCACGGAGAAAACGAAAGCGCACATCAGTCCAAAGCTAAGGAGAGTCATAACTGCCTGCAGGATGAAGAACGTCTGCACCGCGTTATCAAATTTCTCCTTATCGTCCTTTAGTCTCACGCATTCGCGAATGGCGATGTTGGGGATGGAAATCTTCGCGAGAATCAGGAAGTAATAAACGAAGGTGTTGGCCCAGGTATATAGGCCGAAAACCTGGTCTCCTAAAGCGCGCGTCACATAAGGGAACGTGATGAAGGAAAGGATGGTCATCGTCAATGTGCGGATGAGATTGATGATGACATTGCTCCTGACGTTAGTAGAAGGATTCGCGTTTCTCTTTGTCTGTACGTTTTCAGGCATCGTTCAATATTATACACGCGCGAGAAAAAACTCTTTGTTCGTGTTAATCTATTTGCCATGAAGATTTTGGTCGTCTGCCAACATTATTATCCCGAAACCTTCACAATTACCCCTATTTGCGAGGAATGGGTTAGGCGGGGGCACGATGTTTTTGTCGTGACTGGCAAGCCTAACTATGGCTTTGGAAAAATCTTAGACGGCTATGAAAACATTACCGATGAGGTCATCAACGGGGTCAGGGTGCACCGTTGCAATCTCTATCCCCGCGAAGATTCGCGAATCTCCATCATCAAGAATTACCTTTCTTTCTGGAAAAACAGCAAAAGATACTGCAGGCATTTAAAAGAAGAGTTCGATGTCGTCTATTCGATGTCTTTAAGCCCAATCATATCGGTGAGTGGCGCGAATATCTACGCGAAGAAGCATCACGTTAAACATATACTCCATTGCCTGGACCTGTGGCCGGAATCCGTCATCATCACCAACGCGGTTCGCAAGAATTCTCTCGCTTATTTCATCCTCTACCGCTGGAGCAAGATGATCTATGCAAAAGCAGATAAGGTTTTGATTTCCTCTCCATCTTTCGAAACCTATTTTAGAGACGTTCTTAAACTAAAGAATCTTCTTATCAATTACGTTCCCCAACCCGCTTTGCTCGTTCCCGCAAAGGGAGAGGATATCCAATACACCTCCCCCTTCAATTTGGTCTATGCCGGAAATATCGGGACGCTGCAGCTTGTGGAAAATTTGACGCTCGCGGTCAGTCTTCTCAAAAACGAATACGATGTGAAGCTTCACCTTATTGGCATGGGCGCCAGAGAAGAGGCGGTTAAGCGCATCATCGCTGAAAAGGGCCTGCAGGAGAACGTTATCTTCTATGGGCCTAAAGCCAGAGCCATCACCGCGACTTATTTCCCTAACGCCACCGCGATTTTGGTTTCCCTCCATAACGAAGGCTATGTTGGGAAGACAATTCCCAATAAGCTAACTTCCTCTTTGTATTATGGCCGTCCGATTCTTGCTTGTATCGGTGGGGATGGCAAAGAGATCCTCGAGAAAGCAAAGGGCTCTATTTTCTCTAGTGGCGAATCGCCTGAGCAATTAGCCGAAGCAATGAAAAAGCTCTTTGACCTCAGCGAGGAACAAAGAGCGGTTCTTGGAAGAAACAACAAAGAGTATTTCAACAAGAATTTCAGCTTCGAGAAGGCTGTGGAAAGAATTACCGACGAATTAAAGTAGAGAGGAAGTCGGTAAAGTCCCTTCCGATGGACTCGATACCATATTTGGAAAGCACCCGGGCAGAGGCGGTGTTTTTCTTTAGCCCTTCGAGGCTAGTTCCTTTTCCAATCTTGGCGAATAGCTCATCAAGCCCAGGTTCAACAATGCCTTGGCTAGAAGCAATCCAGTTGATGGAGTCGTCGAATTCCTCTTTTAGCGGAGTGGATAGCGTGCTGGCAATGACCGGGGCGCATTGAAGGTATTCCAGGTTTTTGCTTGGGACAGAAACCTTGTCGAGGTCATAGCGATAGATTCTTGGGTTGATTGCGAGCGAGGCGTGCTGCTCATAGGCGTAATTATCTTCTTTGCTGATTTGGCCTAGGAAGATGACGCCCTTCTCTTTCAAAGCGGGATCCTTGAGCTTTGTGCAGTAAGGACCGTGACCAGCGATAACCAAGTCGAAATCCGGCTTGGCCTTCAGATAGGAATGAAGCAACGCCTCGGTTCCATCTTTTACGAATAAGGCGCCGCCATAATAGATGTAGGGGCGGGAAAGAAGAGGCTCTTTCTTTTCAACTTCCTCCACAATGCCTAAACGGATAAGACTGGGCTTTTTGAATTTGTTGAAAAGGAAATCCAGATCCTTGGTAAGGCAGTAATAACCATCGCAATTGGCAGAGCTCGAAAGGACCTGGTGAATGTAGGTCATGCCGACTAAAGAGATGTTGAAAGGATCGTCGGTGCAAACGGCGACGCGCGGGAGCTTCAAAGAGGAGGAGATGGCTTTAGCGGCTCTAGCCAAGGCAATGTTGAGAGAATCAAAAACGACTACCGTTTCTTCTCCCTTCATCTTTTTATAATCGGAACGTACCTGATCTTCGATGGCTTTGGATAGCGTGATGGCGTTAGGGATGATCGCGTGTCTTTTCGGGTGGAAGTAAGTAAAGGAGATTCCATCTTCCTCGCGGTGCCGAACGTTGGCTAGCCTCTCTTCATTGCTTGGAACGACAGAATAGACGAAGACCTTGTTATAAAGGGCTAGGGCCTTAAGCAATTTGCCATGAAAATTTTGGCCAGCCGGGTTTGGGGCATCGATGGATTTCTCCACTAGGAAGTTGAAGTCTCCCGTCGTGATGTGCGTGGTGAGGTAGAGGATATTCATTGTTTGACCTTTTCTAGATAAGAAGTGAAGTAGCTCAGGTGGTATTTGACGGAGGACTCGATGGTGTTTTCCTTTGCAATTTCCAAACAGCGTTTGGGGAAATCGGGGTTTAGGACATCGATGAAGGACTTCAGGATCTTTTCCTGCTCATCAAGCGGGACGAGGTAGCCATTCTCGTTAACGTGGACAAGATGGACGGCTGCGTTGACCTGAGCGTCGCTGACGATAGGAAGGGCTTGGCTTAAAGCCTCTTCGATAACATGGCCATAGATATCTTCTTTTGAAAGGAAAAGGAAGGCGTCGGCACAAGAGAAGAATCTGAGCTCTTTATCGTGGGACATGAAGGGGAGCAACTTAACATTGGTTAGGCCAAGTTCCTTAATCTGCGCTTCGAATTTTTCCTGCAAAGGCCCTTCGCCGATAATGACGAGAGTGTCCTCTTTCGGCATGTGCGGCCACAGCGAAATCAACTGGCCGAAATTCTTCCTTGGAATAAAGAATCCGCTGGAGGCATAGACGTGTTTTCCTTCAATTCCGAGTTCTTTGCGGATGGCTAATTTCTCTTCAAGGGAAAGAGGGGAAGAAACCAATTCTTTCTCGTAGACGGAAGAATAGGGGTAGATGGAAATGAGGCTAGGCTCGGCTCCGTAATAGGTTAAGTATTCTGCCGAGTTCTCATCTGGGCAAAGATAACTGCTTGCCCTGGAGATATATTTCCTTTTTATGGCGCGCTGCAGCGGGTTTTCTTTAACCTTTTTGATTCCGCCGTTGATGTAGAAAACATAGGGGATCTTATGACGGCGGCAGTAGGAGATCGTCTTCATCTCCGTGAAGGTTCGATAGCCGTTAAGAACCACGACGTCGTAATGGTTTTTCTTTAAGTGCTTCACCGGTGCAAAGGAACAGGAATTTATAGCTCCAATAGGATGGGCGTGGCAGCGGATCTCGCGAAAGGTCTTCGCTTTATGGGAATAGAACTCGGCGTTCCTTCCGCCTTCTTGGTCGCGCTCAAACATTGCCGTGAGCTCACAATGCTTGCCGAGCTCATTGAAAAAATCGACTTTGTAGGGCGCGGGATGGTTGAACAGCCAGAATATCTTCACGGCGCTTATTATCTCACCGAACCGCTATAATTTGCGTATATGATTTCAGATTGGCGTGAATTGTTTGAAGCTGTAAAAGCACAGCCTTACCATGAGACGCTTAACGCGTTTTTAAATGAAGAATACGCAAACCACACGGTCTATCCGCCACGCGATTTGATGTTCAATGCCTTTAAGCTTACTTCCCCCAAGGATTTGAAGGTCGTCATCATCGGCCAGGATCCTTACCATAACCCTGGCCAAGCCATGGGCTTAAGCTTCTCTGTCCCTAAGGGCTGCCCGCTTCCACCGTCCTTGGTCAACATCTACAAAGAAATCCAAAACGACCTAGGGGTGCATATGAATTTTCAAAACGGAGACCTAACTCCGTGGGCGAATCAGGGCGTCATGCTTTTAAACGCCTATCTCACCGTTGTGGAGAACCAACCTCTTTCGCACAAGCGCGATGAATACGCTCGCTTTATCGCCGATACCATGAACTACATCGATGGCCTTGACCAGCCCATCGTTTTCTTGCTTTGGGGTGGCTTCGCGAGGACCTATAAAAAGTATGTCCATAACCCGAAGCATTACGTCTTAGAAGCCGCCCACCCCTCCCCGCTTTCCGCTAATCGCGGCGGTTGGTTTGGCAAGTCTTTGTTCAGCCAGACGAATGAGTTCCTTGTGAAAAACGGCAAATCGCCAATTGACTGGCAAATCGACTAAGTTACAATATTCGCTATCCGGAGCTGCCCATTAAGGTGGCTGAGAGGAATCTTGTTCAGATTCGACGGCGTACCTGATCCAGATAATGCTGGCGGAGGAATCCCAATTCGATTTTTTTCTCCGGGGTACGATTGTCCTCGGAGGTTTTTTATGGACGAAAAACAAAAAGTCGTTGAGCAAACCTTAGCGCAGAACGAAAGTTCAGAAGTCAAAAGCGAGACTGTTGAATCGAAAGTCTTGGCCACTTTGAAGAAATACCTCTTCTTATTCGCCATCGGCTGCGCCTTGCTTGGCTTGCTCTCTTTC
>CADCPN010000062.1 GCA_902803375.1 uncultured Erysipelotrichaceae bacterium
GGTCGGCGTCATCATATTCATTCAAAAACGTCCCCGCGGCCTCTTCCCGCAGCACGGACGCTCTGTTGAGGGGTAAGCCATGGTTAGCAGTTTATTGAAAAAGGACCGGGGCGGGTTCAGCGTCCTTGGCACAGTATGGATATTCGTGCTCCTGATGATTGCAGGCAATGCCTTCTTCAAGGACGGCAGCGCCCTCTATGTCGGCTCGAACACCATCACGCTGTTCGGAAAGTACCTCTGCTACGCGCTTCTTGCGGTCTCGCTTGATCTCATATGGGGATACCTCGGCATCCTCTCCCTGGGCCACGCGGCCTTCTTCGGCCTCGGCGGCTATGTCATGGGCATGTACCTCATGCGCCAGATCGGCGCGAGAGGCGTCTACGGCAACCCCGAGCTCCCTGACTTCATGGTGTTCCTCAACTGGCACGAGCTGCCGTGGTACTGGTACGGCGTCAACCACTTCTGGTTCGCGGCTATACTGATCCTGCTGGTGCCGGGTGCCCTTGCCTTCATCTTCGGCTTCTTCGCCTTCCGCTCGAGAGTCGGCGGCGTGTACCTCTCGATCATCACGCAGTCCCTGACCTTCGCCCTCGCGCTTGCGTTCTTCCGAAACGAGACCGGCTTCGGCGGCAACAACGGACTCACCGACTTCAAGGACATCCTGGGCTTCTCGCTCGCCTCTGACGCCACGAGAGACGTTCTGCTCTTCCTCTCCGCGCTCGCGCTCACGTTCGGCTACCTCCTCTGCCGCTACCTGATGAGGTCGCGCCTCGGCAAGGTCACAATCGCGATCCGCGACGCCGAGTCCAGGACCCGCTTCATGGGCTACCGCGTTGAGTACTTCAAGCTCGCGATCTTCACCGTCGCGGCGATGCTTGCCGGAGTCGCCGGAGCGCTTTACGTACCGCAGGTCGGCATCATCAACCCTGGCGAGTTCAACCCCATCAACTCGATTGAGATTGTCATCTGGGTTGCGGTCGGCGGCCGCGCGTCGCTCTACGGCGCGATTGTCGGCGCGATCCTCGTCAACTACGCGAAGACCGTATTCACCGGCATCTTCCCTGACGGCTGGCTCTATGCGCTGGGACTCATCTTCGTCCTCGTTACCCTGTTCCTTCCGAAGGGCATTGTCGGCATCATCGGCATGATCAGGGCAAAGCAGGCCGAGAGGAAGGCGCTTGCGGCAGCGGACGCTGCCCGTGAGGCCGCTCCCGCGGCAGAGCCTGCAGCGGCTGAAGCATCACCGAAGGAGGCTTAAAGATGGAAAAGAAGTTATTCTCAAGCTTCGCCGGGAAGTTCCTGAAGAAGCATGTCTCCCACGGCGGCGAGGCGCCTGACGGCTCGCACGGCATGATGCTCTACCTCGAGGGCATCAACAAGAGCTTCGACGGCTTCAAGGCCATAAACGATCTCAACCTCTACATCGAGAAGGGCGAGCTCAGGTGCATCATCGGCCCGAACGGCGCCGGAAAGTCCACCATGATGGACATAATCACCGGCAAGACCCGTCCGGACAGCGGCAGCGCCTGGTTCGGACAGAACATCAACCTCCTGGATCTGGATGAGCCTGCCATCGCGCAGGCCGGCATCGGGCGCAAGTTCCAGAAGCCGACCGTCTTCGAGAACATGACGGTTGACGAGAACCTCGAGCTTGCGCTCTCCGGCCCCAAGACCGTCTGGTCAACGCTCCGCGGGAAGATGAGCGCCGAGGACAACGAGATGCGCGACAGCGTTCTCGAGCTCACCGGCCTCAAGGATCTCCGCGGCAAGGACGGAAGGCTCCTCTCCCACGGGCAGAAGCAGTGGCTCGAGCTCGGCATGCTCCTCATGCAGAAGCCGCAGCTCCTCCTCGTTGATGAGCCGGTAACCGGCATGACCAGGCAGGAGATGCAGAAGACCGCAGAGCTGCTGCTCTCGCTCGAGCACACCCACACCATCATCGTGGTAGAGCATGACATGGACTTCGTGCGCAGCATCGCGCGCAAGGTGACCGTCCTCCACCAGGGCCATGTCCTCGCGGAGGGATCGATGGCCGAGGTGCAGGCAAATCCGAAGGTCGTAGAGGTATATCTGGGGAGTGACGCATCATGAGCATGCTTGAGATCAAGGACCTGAATCAGTTTTACGGGCAGAGCCATACGCTCTGGGACCTCTCCCTCAGCGTCGAGAAGGGCGAGTGCCTCTGCGTGATGGGCAGAAACGGCGTCGGGAAGACCACGCTGATGGACACCATCATGGGGCAGCACCATATGGCCTCGGGGACAATCACCTTCGACGGCAAGGACATCACGCACCTGCCAGTGGAGGACCACGCCAGGGTCGGCATCGGCTATGTGCCGCAGGGCAGGCAGATCTTCCCTCTCCTTACTGTTGAGGAGAACCTCGAGATCGGGCTTCCCGCGAGGCGCGACGGCCTGAAGGCCGTGCCCAAGCAGGTGTACGACATGTTCCCGGTGCTCTACGACATGAGGAGCCGCCAGGGCGGCGACCTCTCCGGCGGCCAGCAGCAGCAGCTCGCCATCGGCCGCGCCCTGGTAACGGATCCGAAGCTCATCATCTTCGACGAGCCGACCGAGGGCATACAGCCGAACATCGTCGCGGAGATTGCCCAGATCATGCGCAGGCTCAACAAGGAAATCGGCCTTACCGTGCTCCTTGTCGAGCAGAAGCTTCCGTTTGCCCGCAAGATGGGAGACCGCTTCTTCATCATCGACCGCGGCGAGGGCGTCGCGAGCGGGAAGATGTCAGAGCTCGACGAGACGCTCATCAAGAAGTACCTGACGGTCTAGGCACAGAACCTGCAGGCTGTCAGTGCTCCTTTGTACGAAACAGCCTGCCAGGTCCGGCAGGAACAGGGCCCGGGAGGAGATCTTCCGGGCTTTTTTTTGCCTGGGGAGCGGAGTCAGGCCAGTTTCAAAGAATCAGTATGAGTGATACCTGGGAAGCGCGCATTTACCTAAGATGCGAATCACACAAAGGGCGCACTGTGCTCACTGAAAATGAGCACGAGGGCCCTCTTGTGGTGCAGAAAGTGTTCTATCCGGAGGAGACTGCTCATGTCTACCTACTTCACCCGCCCGGCGGGATAGCGGGCTGCGACAGGCTTGAGACCAGGCTTGAGGCTGCCGCAGGCAGCAAAGTACTCCTGACGACGCCGGGAGCCACCAAGTACTACCGCACGGCCGGCGACCTGGTGTCGCGCGTGAGGCAGGACTTCACTGCGGGCGATGGTGCTGAGCTTGAGATCCTGCCTCAGCCAAACATTTATTTCCTGGGGACCCATACCAAGGTTTCGACAGTCATCCATGCGGCGCCCACCGGGAAGTTCATCTTCTGGGACACCGCTGTTGTCGGGAGCCCCGTCGGGAAAACCGGCTTTGACGGGAGCTTTTTCCTGAACTCCATCAGTGTCTGCAGGACGGAGGAGGACGGCTCCGAGAGCCTCATTCTCCGCGAGGTGTCGAGAGCTGACGGGATGAGGGACCTCTCTGCCCGGGCAGGGCTGCGCGGGAGGCAGTGCATCGGTACGCTCATTGCCTCCGCGGGGAACGATGAGACCGCTGGCGCCGCCAGGGAAATCCTGGAGGGCTTCCCTGATGCCGAGGCCGGAGTAACGGCTGTCAGCGGGCTGCTTGCCGTGCGCCTCCTCTCATCAGGAAATGAGACTGTGACAGGAGCGCTCAGGGCGCTCTGGACCGGGCTCCGGCCTCTTATCCTCGGAAAGGAGCCGGTGCCGCCCCGGGTCTGGGCGACATGATCAGGAAGCCTCCTTTCCGCCCTGCCGGGAGATGCCTGGCAGTGGCACGGGAATAGCATAGAAACAACGGAATGGTTTTGGTTTAAGGAAGAGAGCAACATGAACTTAACGCCACGCGAGCAGGACAAACTTTTACTTTTCACTGCGGCCCTGGTTGCCGAGCGCCGCCGTGCAAGAGGGGTGAAGCTCAACTACCCTGAGTCTGTAGCGCTCATCTCGGCACATATCCTTGAGGGCGCAAGGGATGGCAAGACCGTGAGCGAGCTTATGAACGAGGGGCGCCATGTCCTTACCCGGGATGACGTGATGGAAGGCATCCCGGAGATGGTAACCGAGGTTCAGGTTGAGGCGACCTTCCCGGACGGAACCAAGCTTGTGACCGTGCACAATCCCATAATTTAGGAGGTGTTATGATTCCCGGCGAATTTATCATCGATGATGGAGAGATCGAGTTCTACAAAGGGCTTTCGAAGCTTGAGCTGACGGTGAGCAACACCGGAGACAGGCCAAGCCAGATCGGATCCCATTACCACTTCTACGAGGTAAATCCCGCTCTGCAGTTCGACCGGGAGAAGGCTCTCGGGATGCATCTCGACATTACACCGGGAACCGCCATCCGCTTTGAGCCCGGCCTGACCAGAACCGTAACGCTTGTGCCGTATCAGGGAATGAGGCGCGTCTACGGCTTCAGGCAGCAGGTTATGGGCCAGCTTGAGTTTGATTAGTCAGGCAGCGTGTTCAGCACTGATCTGCCGGGCAGCCGCTTTGCCCGGCAGTCCTGAGGGCTGCCAATCATAAAACGGAATTTAAGATGAGCAAGATTGACAAGAAAGCTTATGCGGACATGTTCGGACCGACCACAGGCGATCGCGTGCGCCTCGCGGACACTGACCTCATTATCGAGGTTGAGAAGGATCTGACGAGGGGAAGCGAGGTGAAGTTCGGCGGAGGAAAGGTCATCCGTGACGGCCAGGGCCAGTCGCAGCTTTCCTGCACGGAGACCGCTGACACGGTCATCACCAATGCGCTGATTGTCGACTATACCGGGATCTACAAAGCGGACATCGGCATCAAGGACGGCTATATCGCTGCAATCGGCAGCGCCGGCAACCACGACATACAGGACGGCGTGACGTTCAACATCGGCGCGGGCACAGAGGTAATCTCCGGTGAGGGGCTTATTGTTACAGCAGGCGGCATCGACAGCCACGTGCACTTCATCTGCCCGCAGCAGGGCGCCGAGGCGCTCTCCTCCGGCGTAACGACACTCATAGGCGGCGGCACAGGCCCGGCGACCGGAACCAACGCCACTACCTGCACTCCGGGACCCTGGAACATGGAGCGGATGCTTGAGGCAGCGGAGAGCATGCCGGTCAACGTCGGCTACATGGGAAAGGGCAACGCGTCGCTCCCGCTCGCTCTTGAGGAGCAGGTGAGATCAGGCGCCATGGGCCTCAAGCTTCACGAGGACTGGGGCAGCACGCCCGCCGCGATCGACTGCTGCCTGGGCGTCGCCGAGCGCTATGACGTGCAGGTCGCCATACATACCGATACCCTCAACGAGGCGGGATTCGTCGAGGACACCATCGCCGCCTTCAAGGGCCGCACCATCCACACCTACCATACCGAGGGCGCGGGCGGCGGCCATGCACCTGACATCATCAAGGCCTGCGGCATGAGCAACGTCCTGCCGAGCTCCACCAACCCCACGAGGCCCTATACGGTCAACACCATTGACGAGCACCTCGACATGCTGATGGTCTGCCATCACCTTGATCCGAGCGTCCCGGAGGACATCGCCTTCGCCGAGTCCAGGATCAGGCGCGAGACCATCGCGGCCGAGGACATCCTCCACGACATGGGCGCGCTCTCGATGCTCTCCTCGGACTCCCAGGCCATGGGCCGCGTGGGCGAGGTCATCACGAGGACCTGGCAGACCGCGCACAAGATGAAGGTGCAGCGCGGCACTCTCCCTGAGGACAGCGCGAGGAACGACAACTTCAGGGTGAAGAGGTACATCTCGAAGTACACCATCAACCCGGCGATAGCGCACGGCTGCTCTGACATCATCGGCTCGGTCGAGGTCGGGAAGCTCGCTGACCTCGTTCTCTGGAAGCCCGCCTTCTTCGGCGTGAAGCCGGAGATTGTGCTGAAGGGCGGCTTCATCGCGGCATCCATGATGGGCGACGTGAACGCTTCAATTCCTACGCCGCAGCCTGTGCATTTCAGGCCGATGTTCGGCGGCATAGGCCTTGCTCTCCCCCGCACCCGCGTAACCTTCGTGAGCAAGGCGGCTGCTGACAATGACATCAAGTCGAAGCTGGGACTCCAGAGCATTGTCTATCCGGTGCACGGCACGAGGGGCCTCGGGAAGAAGGACATGGTCTTCAATGACTATCTCCCGCACATCGAGGTTGATCCGCAGACCTACATCGTGAAGGCTGACGGAGTCGAGCTCAGGTGCGAGCCCGCGAAGTCGCTGCCGCTCACGCAGAGGTACTATCTCTTCTGATGGATCTGCCCCGGGGCTTCATGCCTTTCAGTTTTACAGTTATGTACTAGAAATGATGCTTCAGGTTTTCAGAAGCATCTTCAAGTGCCATCGCTGTAAGAAGTCGTCCGA
>CADCPN010000063.1 GCA_902803375.1 uncultured Erysipelotrichaceae bacterium
CAGGACAAAATAATGTATAAGCTGCAGGACATCTTCATCAAACCCTATATCGGAAACGAGATTCTCACGCATATGTATTACCGGAACCCGATTGGGGGGGGTGAATATATATACGAAAATTCTGAAGGGACCAGTGTTTTAAAAGATGAGGGTAAGTGGGACTTTTTCACCTACTTCAACGCCCTTTCCATCGAAAAATGGAAGACCTATACCTACGCGGAGAAATTTTATCTCGTCCTCGAAATGCAGGGGACATTCGGTGTCAATATTTTCGGCCACTATCTGAAGGGAGGACATATCGAGCGGGAAGTCTTAGGTCATTATTATTTTGAACTCGAAGAGAAGGACCGTCTGATCCTTCCGATCCCGGAAGACATCAAAAGCCAGGTCGTCGGTTTTGAGATTACTCATGAAGAGGACGTTCTGGTCTACGATTCCTATTGGGCTGCGGAAGTGCCCGCCGGGAAGATCAGGAAGCCCTATATCGCCCTGACGACCACGACTTTCCAAAAGGAAGACTATATTCGGAACAATATCCGGATTCTCAGGGAAGAGCTCTTCAGCGACAGGGACTATGCGGATGCCTTCTGCTGGAACATCGTCGACAACGGGGGTACTCTGCCCGAACAGACGGATGATGCGGAGAAGATCCGGATCTTCCACAACAAAAATGTGGGCGGGGCCGGCGGCTTTGCCCGAGGCATGATAGCCGGGCTTACCCAGAAGGACAAGCCCACCCATATCCTCCTCATGGATGATGACGTCCACTTTGTCACCGAAAGCTTCAAGCGCCTCTACAAGCTGCTTTCCATCCTTCGCCCGGAATATCAGGACAGCTTTGTCTCCGGCGCCATGCTGAAGATGGATGCGCCGAACCTGCAGCACGAGGATATCGGAAAGCTGAATCCCAAGGGCTATCACGAGGCTCTGAAGCCGGGCTATGACATGAATCTCTGGGACAGTGTTCTGAAGAATGAGCAGCTGAATGAGGATACGGAGCGCAAGTATGCGGCCTGGTGGTTCTGCTGCATTCCGGTCGGCGTGGCAAGGACAGACAACCTACCGGTGCCGGTCTTCGTCCGCGGGGACGATGTGGAGTTCTCCCTGCGCAACCAGGCCGACCTCATTTCCATGAACGGCATCTGCATCTGGCACAAGGGCTTCGAGGGCAAGTTCAGCGCAGCTCTCGAGTACTACCAGGTGGAGCGGAATGAGCTGATCATTACGGCCATGCATCCGGAGCTTTCCGACGTCGATGTCTTCGGCCATATCGAGGAGCTCTTCTGGCAGGAGGTCTATAAGTTTAATTATAAAGGGGCTTCTCTGCTCCTGGACGCTGTGGAGGACTATCTCAAGGGGCCCGAATATTTTTCTTCCATCGATCTTTTCGAGCGCCTGTCGGAAAAACGGGCAGAGGACAATGAACTCTTCCCTGTCACCGACGAGGTACGTGCGCAGATCGACTATGGGAAGCTGTTTCAGTGGGAGGATATTTCAAAGAAAGACAAATTCATATACGACTACACATACAATGGACAGGCCCGGATTCCGAACTTCTGCAGCAAAAAGAAGGTCGGGATCATTCCCTATGGCTGGGGCTACTTCCCGGGCAAGCAATGCCTGGTGTCGACCATCTATGCCATCGAGCCTGTCTCTGACAAATACACAGTATACAGGAAAGACAGGAAAAAGTTCCGGACCCTGAAGACCCGCTTCACGAAGCTCAAGTCTGAGTATCTGGCACAGAACGATTCTGTGCGAATGCAGTATCAGGATGCCCTGCCGAAGTTGACTTCGGAGGAGTTCTGGAAGGGGGTGCTCGGGATGAAGTGACGCTTTCTGCCTGTTCCTGTATGGAAAATGAATACAGGGATAGGGAGAGTAGCAGGAATGATATCAGTTATATTGCCAATCTACAACGAGGAAAAATATCTGGAGAGCTGCATCAAGAGTGTGTTGGCTCAGACTTATAAGGATATAGAAGTCATCTGTGTAGATGACGGCTCTACGGACAGCTCAAAGGACATCATTGAAAAATACGTGAAGGCAGATTCCCGTGTAAAGGCAATATACAAAAAAAACAGCGGGTACGGCAACAGCGTGAATCGCGGGATAGAAGCGGCTTCCGGTGAATATATCGGTATTGTGGAGACAGATGACTATATCATGGACTATATGTACGAAAAGCTCTATGCCCTTACGGAAGATGGCACCGTGGATGTGGTCAAAGGAAACTTCTGGGACTGTTATGATCAGCCGGATAGCACGATTACGAAGGTGGTCAACCAGGAGCGTGCAAATATGCCGGATGTGGATAAGTCTTTCACCATCCGTGAATATCCGCAGATTTTGTGGGGACATCCTTCCATTTGGACTGGAATATATAGGAAGCAGTTTCTTCAGGAAAACGATATTCATCTTGAAGAGGTCAAAGGCGGCGGTTGGGTAGACAACCCCTTTTTCTTCGAAACACTTTGCTGTGCAAAGAAGATCCGCTGGACAAAAGAACCTTTGTACTGCTACAGGAAGACCAACGCAGAAGCTTCTTCAAAGGGCTATGATTTGGCCATTCCCTTCGAGAGGATGATAGACAATCTCAATGTTCTGAAAAAGCATCAGTACAACGACGAGGAGATTCTCAAATTTGCCTATGCTCGTTCTTTAATGTATCTGATTGGGGTGACTCAAGAGAAAAACTATTCGGAGAAGAAGGACTATGCTCGGCCTTATATGCAGCAGATGTTGGGGGAAATTAACCCGGATGTCATCCGAAATGATTTCAACCTGAATGATCAGAAAAACTATTATCGATATCTTTCTCCACTACCAACGCTTATGCAGGCGAAGGCAAAGGTACTGATTTACAATTGGCTGCCCTTCGATAATCCCGGCGGGGTTGGCGGCGGAGTGACCATATACTGCCGCAATCTGGTGGAGGCTCTTCTTCGCTATCGCCCGGATATCACCGTCTACTTCCTTAGCAGTGGTTGGGCCTATGACATGAAGAAAAAAGTGCCTTATATACGAAGTATACCCAACTGCTTTGGTGACCGGTGCAGAAGTTTTGAAATTGTCAACTCTCCGGTTCCGGCGGCGGTAGATATGCTGCATAAGAACCCCTCGGTGGCATTTGAATCAGAGGAATTAAAGGGTATCTTTCGGGATTTCCTGACAGAGAATGGCCCTTTTTGTGCAATTCATTTCAATAATATTGAGGGGCTGTCTTTTGATGTCCTTTCTTTGAAAGAAGAACTTCCTGAGACTCGTTTTCTGTTTTCCGTTCACAATTATGTGCCTTTCTGCATGACGGGTTTTTATTATCAGCGGGACCGGCATTGCA
>CADCPN010000064.1 GCA_902803375.1 uncultured Erysipelotrichaceae bacterium
ATGGTGGGTGCTACAGGGATCGAACCTGTGACCTCCTGTACGTCAAACAGGTGCTCTCCCAGCTGAGCTAAACACCCAAGGGGTCATCTGTAAGCGTTGCCGTTATTCTTGCGGCTCGGATATTATAAGCAGGCCGCAAAACGCTGTGCAAGCATTAATTGCTAAATTTTTGAAAATTTTCATTTTTTGGCCTTTTATCGGCATTTTTCTGCATTTTCGGAAAAGGATTTTGAACAGCCAGCGGATAATCTTTTTTTCTTTTCGTCAGCCGAAAAGAAAAAAAGTTCGAGTCACGAGTGCCCGAACTTATTCTCTTGATGGTGCCGCCTGCGGGACTTGAACCTGCAACCTATCGCTTACGAAGCGATTGCTCTGCCATTGAGCCAAGGCGGCGCGGATATAAATATAACTTTGTTTCGGCGAGTTCTCAATAAGAAAGGCTGCGCCCCTAAGCAAAAAGTCCCCTTCTTGGCTTAGAAGGAGACTCGTCTTTTTTACTTTTTCTTGGATTTTTTCTTTAGGAATAGGACCAAGGCCACGATCTCGTGGACCAGCAAAGGCAAGATTGCCAACAAGAACACCCAAAGGTATTCGATCGGCTCATCGCTTAGTTTATAGAGATGGAAGACCGTGTTGATGCCAGGGATCTCAATGACCGCAAGCTGCAAGGCAATGCCTAGGAAGAAGGCGATATAGAGGAGCACGTTTTTGTGGAAGAAGGCTTGGAAGGCGCTATGGGTAACGCTAGTCATGCCAAGCATATGGAATAGCTCGGCAAGCGCCAAAACGCAGAAAGCCATCGACTGCGCTTCTTCTAGCCTCACCTCTCCTAGAACTGCGTCAGAGAAGTAAGCAAGGATATCTACGAGAAGGAAGTTACCTTCGCTCCAAGGTTTGATAAGGAAGGCAATAAGGGTGATAAGACCAATCAATAAGCCATAGCCAAAGATGATGAAGGTTCCCCCTCTGGAGAAGAGGCTTTCCTTGGGATCGCGAGGAGGCTCGCTCATGATGTCGTCTTGCTTCTTATCCGCGCCTAGGGCTACGGCGGGAAGAGAATCCGTAATGAGGTTCACCCAAAGCAGATGGATGGCGATTAACGGGGAGGGCAGCCCCATGATTGCGGATAGTACCATCGCGACCACTTCCCCGATATTGGAGCTAAGCAAGAAGAGGATGGTCTTCTTGATATTCGCGTAGATGCCTCTGCCCTCTTCTACCGCTTTTTCAATGGAGGCGAAGTTATCATCGGTCAGCACCATATCGGCAGCGCCTTTGGCGACGTCGGTCCCGGTGATGCCCATCGCGATGCCGATATCGGCGGCTTTTAAGCTAGGGGCATCGTTAACGCCATCCCCCGTCATCGCCACGACCAGCCCATTGGATTTGATGGCTTTGACGATCGAGACTTTGTTGGCGGGGGAGACGCGGGCAAAAACGCGTACCGTTTTGACTTTTTCCGCGAGCTCTTCTTCGCTGCAGGCATCGATCTGATCGCCAGACATGCACTGGCTTAGGCTATCGGCGATGCCTAGCTCTTTTGCAATCGCAAAAGCCGTGTCTTTATGGTCGCCGGTAATCATAACCGTGACGATACCGGCCTTCTTTAAGGTCGCCACCGCTGGCTTAGCCGCTTCTCTAGGCGGATCGACCATGCCGACAAGGCCGACGAAGGTTAAGTCATTCTCGGAGATCTTATCGCTAGAGGAAATCGCTAAAGCAAGCACGCGCAGCGCATCGCTAGCCATCACGCCGGAAGCCGCGATGATCCCATCGATATCGATGTTCTTGATCGGGCGGATCTCCCCATCGATATAGATGGAGGTGACATGCTTCAAAACTTGATCTAGGGCACCTTTGGTAAAGGTTAATTTCTTAGGACCGTTATCTTTCCTATTCAAGAAAGAGAACCGCTTCTTCGCCTCAAAAGGGGATGAGGCCACTAGATGCTGCGTCGACATCATCTTTCTCACCGAATCAAAGGGGAGCTCATCGACGCGCGGGCATTCTTTTTCTAGGTCAGCCTTATGCATGCCCAGCCCATTGGAGAGTTCGACCAAAGCCACCTCGGTTGGGTCGCCATAGACGCCTCCATCGACTTTGGCGTCGCTGCAGAGGCAAAGCCCCTTCGCCAAGAAGCCCATGTTTTCAAAGTTGAAGGAATTTCTATCCAATAGACGGCCATCGACATAGCTTCTAACAACCGTCATCTTATTTTGGGTAAGCGTGCCTGTCTTATCGGAGCAGACAACCGAAACAGCGCCCAACGTCTCCACCGAGGCAAGGCGTCTCACCACCGTGTTGACCTTAACCATCTTCCCCATGCCTAAGGCTAAGACGATCGTCACAACCGCGGTCAGGCCTTCTGGAATCGCCGCGACCGCCAAAGCGACGGAATCAAGAAGAGCGTTATCCCAGGTAGAGGAAAGGTTGCCCTGAATTAGGGCATAGATCAGCTTGACGGCAAGCATCAGCAAGACGATGCCAATCGTTAGCCAGCCTAGGAATTTGGATAAGCCTGCAAGCTTTTTCTGCAACTGGGTGTTTTCTTCTTCGCCAGAAGAGAGCATATTCGCGATCTTGCCGATCTCGGTATTCTCACCAGTCGCGATGACGACACCCTCGCCATGGCCATAGACGATGGGGGTGGACATGTAGGCGATATTGCTTCTATCGCCTACGCCCGCTTCTTTAGAAAAAGTTAGCTCCGCGTCTTTGCTGCTAGGCAAGGATTCTCCCGTTAAGGAAGACTCATCCGCCTTCATTAGGAAAGTCTTAATAAGGCGAAGATCCGCCGGGACGGTCCTCCCTTCTTCTAGGATTACGATATCCCCAGGCACAAGCTCTTCGGCCTTGACCTCCATTGTCTTGCCGCTTCTTCTAACCGTCGCGGTTGGGGCGGACATCTTCTTTAAGGCTTCCAAGGCTTTCTCGGCCTTTAATTCCTGCACGGTCCCAATGACTGCATTGAGGATGACGACACCGAAGATGATGAAAACATCGGCAAGGGCTTCTGGCCCTTCTAGCCCTTTGCTCATGTTGATGATGGCTAGCGTCAAAGATATCGCCGCGGCGATTCCCAAGACCAAAGTCATCGGGTCTTTGATGTTATGCCAAAAGACCTTATACCAAGGGTCTTTCTCCTTTTCTTTTAATTTGTTAAGTCCGCTAGTCTTTCTTCTGGATGCGACTTCTTCTTCGCTTAATCCAAAAGAGGGGTCTACCGACAACTCCTTATAGACTTCCTCGGGGCTTTTGTTCTCGTACATCGTGATTCTCCTTCTTAGCCAATAGCCAGGAAAGGTCTTGCGAAGCTTTTCACCGTCCTTCCCCGGGCTAGAGGCTAGCCGACTTGACGAGAATAAGGACTTAACGCTACTCCCCTTTTCAGGGCTTTATGCTAACACGAAAAAACGGGCTTGGAAACCAAACCCGTCAGCAGTCTTGTTTCAATAAGGATTAGTAGGTTCTGCGAAGCCTTTCGAGGGTGAAGATGATCGCGACGTCGATAAGAAGCTCGGCAATCGGAGTGAGCAAGGCGACGAGGACCATCGCCCAGCCCGCGACGCCAAGAGAAATGAAGGTGATGGCTAGGTCGAAGGCTAGCGCCACGCCGCTAAGAGAAGCATAGACAATCGCGAGGATACGGATTCTCCTATAGTTATTATCCAAGCCGATCATGTAGCGTCTAACGAGCAGATATAGCGTCAGTCCAACCGCGAAGCAGGCGATGCCGAAGGCTAGGTAAGCCATCGACATGCCAATAAGCAAGGCATCACCGCTGCCAAGCACAGAGAATAGACCGGCCGAGCCATAGACGACATCTTCAAATTGCTCAAGGAAGAACCAGAAGATCCACATCATGATGGCCATATAGGCGCGGTTATCGTTGTTGATGTTGCAGCTGAGCAAATAGATCATAAGCCCGAGCTCGAAGACGATGTTGATGAGGGCGATGATGTAGCTTTGGCTGCCGAAATCGCCGGTAGACTGCAGGAAGAACATGATGGCGACGCCGACGAAGCAGGCGATGCCTAGCGCGGAAAAGAAGACCGCGAAGAATTTGTTTTTGTGGTTTTTGAAATATAATGGCCAATTCATACGGCCATAAGTTTAACTTCTTGACTAACTTTGGCAAATCATTAAATTACCCCACATATGGTTACCGAGAAATTCACCGTTGGCATCACGCCCGATGCAAGGCTCATCCGCGAAGAGGTCTTCATGCAGGAGCAAGGATATAAACACGAGTTCGATGAGCTCGACAACAGTCTCTGGACCCTTGTTTTGTATTTAGATGGCACCCCTATCTCCACCGGAAGGCTAAAGGAGATAGACCCTGAGACTTACCAAATTGAAAGAATCGCCGTGCGAAAGCAATTCCGCGGCATGAAAGTCGGCTCCTATACGGTGAAATACCTTTGCAATAAGGCGCTCTCCCTAGGCGCAAGAAAATGCATTCTCCACGCCCAGGCAGATAAGGTGCATTTCTATGAAACCCTAGGCTTTAAGATCAGGGATGGCGAGATCGACTTTGACGAAGGCAATCCCCACGTCTGGATGTATAAGGTCATCGTCAAAAGCAAAAGGAAGTTCAGGGTCAACTACTGAACTTCCTTGATGAATAGCGCGCCCTCGCTAGCAGGGATATAGCAAAGGATATTCCCTTCCCTATACGCGTATATTCCATTATCTAGGAGGAAGAGGTCTCTAGTGAGAGCGCTTTCCTCCTTTTCTTTGGTCTTATCGAAGCTAAAGCCGATATCGAGATGGGTGAAAGAGGAAGGCAAGCCGATAAGCTTCCCTCCCTTCAGGATGGGGGAGGTGAGAGAAAGGCTACTTTTCACTCCGTTATCAAGGAAGAGCAGATGCTTCAGCGTACCGCTTTCATATATGGGCAAGATGATAGCCATCCCATGGCGGAGGGCATACTTGCATAAGCCCTCATAGTCTTTATCCGATAAGGGCTCAGGAAGCGGGGAAAATACGAGAACATCTACGTTTTTCTCAGCCGCTAGGCCGATGCGCTTAGCCAAATAAAGGAAGGCAAACCCCGTAGAGGCAAGGCTAGAAATCTCACAACAGGCAATTTTCATTGATGCAATCATCCGCTTTTATATTAAGAAAACACTGAACAATCAGGGATGATAGGTCTATAGTAACCCCGTCTTAAGGAGATGAATATGAATTTTTCTACACTCGCAATCTCGGCGGACCTCTTAAATCAGCCGTATATGATCTTGCTTCCGCTAGCCCTCATCCTACTCGTTGGTAAGGGGATGTCGCTGCTTATGGCAAAGATCAAGATCCCCGAAGTCATCGGTTACCTACTCGGCGGGCTTATCATCGGACTCATCTACTTCATCCCCTCCGACTATCAGTTCGTGCTGACCCCCTATACAGAAGAAGGCATCAACTACATCGCCAAGATCGGCGTCGTCCTCATTCTCTTCTCCGCTGGTCTAGAAACGAACCTCAAGTCCATCAAGAGCCAAGGCAAAGCCGCCATCGTCATCACTTCTTTGGGCGTAATCGCCCCGCTCTCCCTAGGAACCCTCGCTGCTTGGATGTTCCGCGTCTTTGGCAACATGGATCCCTCCATCCTGCAGACCTTTGCCGACAAAGGCATCCAGCCGGCCTTCTCTGATATCTACTATGGCGTTATCCTAACCGCCACCTCCGTCTCCATCACCGTCGCCACCTTAAAGGAAATCGGTAAGCTCAATACTCCCGCCGGCACCGCCATCGTCGCCGCTGCCATCATCGACGACGTCATTGGCATCATTCTTCTCTCCATCGTCATCTCCCTCTCCGGCAACGCCGAAACCGTTGCCCCGTGGGTCATCCCAACTGGCGAGGGCGCCCTCGGCGTGTTCTTCCTAATCCTCGAGATGATCGCCTTCTTCGCCATCTCCGTCGGCATTGGCATCCTCATCCACCGTTTCACCAACTACGCCGGCAATAGATGGCCGCATCATAGACGCATCACCATCGTCTCCTTGGGCTTCTGCTTCTTGTGGGCTTTCCTTGCCGAAATCTTCCACATCGCCGATATCACTGGTGCCTATATCGCGGGCCTAATGATGGCCAACACCTCTGCCGCCCACTATATCGATCACCGTGCCGATACCACTTCCCAAGTCATCTTCACCCCAGTCTTCTTCGCTTCCGTATCCTTCAAGATGTACCAGGCCTTCGGCGCTGGCTCCTCTACTGGCAGCAACTTCTCCCTCACCCCGATGTTCATCGTCTTCGGCCTTGTCTGGATCGTCGCTGGTCTAGCGGGTAAAGTCATCGGTGCCGGCGCAGGCGCCCTCATGACCGGCTTCAAAGGCAAGCAGGCCTTAGGGATTGGCGTTGGCATGATGTGCCGCGCTGAGGTCGTCATCGTCACCGCGCAGACCGGCGTTGATGCCGGGCTTGTCTCCCCAGCCATCATCCCATTCACGCTTGGCTTGATTCTTGCCTCCTCTTTCATTACTCCGATTCTTCTTCGCATCATCTTCAAGGATAAACCCACGAATGGTACTCCTGAGGAAGTCACCGAAGCTAAGCCAGAAGCAACCGAAAGCGTTGCCGCTCCTGCTGAAGCAAAGTAATTCAAAGGATATCCAAAGCTCAATCCGCATACAGGGGTTGAGCTTTTTTAATCCCGTCATCGACGCGCTACAAAATAATTGCGGGATTCGACGAGGATTAAGACGCTGTGGTCTAAAATATATGCAGGGAATAAAAGTCATTGGCAATGGTGTTTTTCGCTCTCCCTCAGGGATTGCGATAGTCGTTCCCGGCCATTGGAAAAAGATAGGAATAATATTTCACAGAACTAAAAATTTTGGCAAACGCAAATGTTTTAAAGAGCCAGTATCGAAGCGAGATTAGCGGAAACTATCTCCAAATTTATTAACAAGGCTCTTAATTCGCCAGGCCCAAAGAAATGATTATTTCAAAAAACGTCTGAATTAAATTCTCAAAAAGGGTGCAAAAAAAGCCATGAATCCGGAAACGCATGGCTCATCGCGCAGTTAATATACCACAAATCCTGGGTAGTGGGTATCATATTTTTTGTAAGCAATTGTTAATTTCGGCTTTCCAGTTAGCGGGAATAAGCTGAGTGGCCAAAACCGTTCCAATTTCAGCTTCGAATTTGGTGGTCAAGTCCCGGAATTTCCTAACAAATCTTTTGTTTTCAGTTTTTGGAACGCCAAGTTTTTTCAGCATCAACGAAATGAGAACGACATATTCATATGCATTTGACATCGTGGGATTAGAGAGATTCATCTCAGTGCTCAAGCATGTCTTCAAAAGAGTCTTAATTTGATTGCAGTTAAAGCGAACATCGTAGACAACGTTATTGTGTGCAACCGAATTGCGCAGGTATCTTAGGCGTTTAATCACCGAACCAACAATTCGATGGTCCGAATCAAAACTATAATCCATATCAAGTTCTTTGCAAATTTTGAGCCTGATGGGATCTTTTAATGAGTCCAAAATGAAATCAAGTTCGCCCATCATCGCTATTTCGAAAAGCGCCCAAAGCGGAACATAAGCATGATTGGCCGATTCATAGTAATGGGAGGTTTTCCCGTTACCACTGCTATATGCTTTTTCCGCTTCGTGAAGTAGTTTTGACCTGAGCTTGTTTTTACTGTCCTGGGCTTCCCTTCGTTTTCTCACTGAGGTTCCTTCAGGAAAGTCCTTATAGCCCACAATTCCCTCTTCAAGCAAGCAGTTAAGTGACGGGGTGCTGATGGTTTCCACGATTGATTGCAGTGTGATATTCTTCACCGCGGTTTCAATGAACATTAGCTTGCCATAAAACAGGCTTTTTAATGCATCATCATAACAAGCGATTTTGTACACCTCTGCAAAAGAAGTGAAATTCACCCTTTGGGTGTCGTAGCGAAAATAACGGTACCCTTTATACCCGTGAAAGTATCCTAAATTAATTAGATTTCTTTTTTCGGCTGACCCCCCAATTTGGACGTGATTCGCCCTCATATGTTTCATCAGCCCGTTTATCGTTTTATATTCGGCCATAGTCCGTTCTCCGCAAATCAAGAAATGATAATATTACCGCCGTTTTTTCACTTTTTTAATAATGAATAAATCTCGCTTTTTCGGTCTTTGGGGAAACTAAGCTATCTTTTCCACATGGCTGCCATCAGATCCTTTGGTGATTCTGAGCTTGCAGTCGATCGCGTTGTCAAGCTGCTCAACGTGAGAGATGATGCCGATGAGGCGATTTGAGGAAGAAGAGAGTTCGTTAAGGACGGCAATGGCCCTAGAGGTGACGTTAGGATCTAGGGTGCCGAAGCCTTCATCGACGAACATCGAGTCTAGTTCAATGCCACCGGATTGAAGCTGGATGGCTTCAGAGAAAGACAAGGCAAGGGCTAGGGACGCCTCAAAGGATTCGCCGCCTGAGAGCAGGCTTGCATCCATTTCGGTGTTGTCGTTGTTATTGATGACGTTGATGGAAAGGCCGATGTCGCGAAGGCGTCCGCCTTTAAGGTCTTTGATGTCGGTGCGCTTGAACTCGAAGACGCCACCGCTCATCTTCTTTAACCTTCTAGAGGCGATGGAGAGGATGCGGTCGAATGTCGAGAGCATGCAGTAGGTCTCAAACGTCAAATGGACGTTGCTATTGCCCGTGACGGCATTGGCGAGGAGGCGAAGCTCCGCTGTCTTCTTCGCCTCTTCTTCCCTAGACTTCCAGAGGGCCTTAGCTTCATCAAGGAGCTCACGGTTCTTCTCCTGGATGGTAGAGGCTTTGGTTAGGGCGTTGAAGGCAGATTCGTACAGAGCTCTTATAGCAACTAGGGCATCGTTAAGCGGAACGACATCCACAAGGCATGCAATCTTATCGAAGCCCTGCCTCTTGTCTTCTTCTAGAAGCTTAGAAGCGACGTTAAGGTTGGACTCAAGGCTATTAAGGATGGCCTTCTTAGAAGAGAGGGCGCCCTCATCATAAGAAGGCACTTCTTCCACCGAGGCATAGCCATTTTCCTTTAGAAGAGAGGAAAGGGCGGCAAGCTTGGCCTCCTTATCTTCTTTTAGGGAAGCGTAGTTAGAGATAAGGGTATCGAGTTTGCCTTGCTCGCTGGTAAGCTTGCTGCTTGCATCGTTATAGGCGACTTCCGCGTTCTTCTTATCGGTTTCTAGCTTGCTCTTGAGGGCATTAAGGTCAGAGATCTTTTGATTAAGGGTCTTGGCATCTAGGCCAAGGCACTTCTTATCAAGCTCAGCGATCTTAGACTCCCTAGAGGAAATAGAGGAGGCAAATCTAGCAATAGAGGTCTCTGCTTTGCTCTTTTTATCCACAAGGGTCTCGCGGGAAGAGGAGAGCCTCTTCTCGGATTCTTTATCCGCGTTATGGGCGAGAACGGTTTTATTAAGTTCTTCGATCTGCTTAGAAAGCGAGGCTAAAGAGGAATCTAGGGTGACTTCAAAATCCATCAATGCCTTGCCTAAATCATCTTCAACTTTCTTAGAGGAGAGCTCTTCTAGGCTTTGGATTAGGTGAGCCTTATTGGAATGGAACGCCGAGAAAAGAGAAGAATACTCGCTAGAGGCATTCGCCGCCTTATTTTGGGCTGCGGTCTCCTCACGCTTCGCCTTCTCTAGCTGTTCTTTGGTGACGTTGCTTTCCGAAAAAGAGGCGAGCTTCACGTGATGGATATTTCCGCAAACGGGGCAGGGGATACCCTCTTTTAGGCCGTTAGCAAGGATGCCGGCTAGGCCGGCGTTATACATATCGAAGGTGGCTTTTTGGATTTCGCTCTCTTCCGAAGCGGCTTTGGCTAAAGATGCCACTTCTTCCTTCTTTTCTTCTAGAGCTAGTTGCTCTTCAAGAAGAGAGGAATGTTCTTTCTTTAGGCTCTCAAGTTTCTTCTTGCTATCAAGGACCTTATCTCTCTCGCCTTTTTTGGTCGCGAGAAGGGCATCGCCCTGATAGGAATCTAGCCGTGACTTCACCTGCTCTAGCTGCTTATTGACCTCGCTAAGCTTGGCTTCGGCATCTGCCTTAAGGGCATTCGCGACTTCTAGATCATGTTTATCTTTTGCTAGGTTAGACCTCTCAGTCTCTAGGATAGACAAAGAGGAGAGTGCTTCCTTAGCGGAAGAGAGTTCGTTAAGGGTCGGCTCATACTTAGAGGAATATTCCCCGTTTGCGTTCTTTGCCTCTTCCTTAGCCTTTTCAAAGGCAAGGCCAAGAGTCTCTAGGGCCTTCTTAGAAAGAGATTGGTCATTTAGGTTAGCCGCTTCTCTTTTGGAAGAATCTAGGTAGGCATGATTCGCGGCAAGGATATCTTTGGCTTTCGTAAGGGCATCGACTTCTTTATGGAGAGAAGCAATCTCGCCAGAGTGGCTAGAAGCCTCTTCTAGGGACTTCTGGTGGGCAAGATACCTATTTAGGTGCTCGTTATCGTTATTGGCTTTCTCTAGGGCGAGATTGGCGTTATCGAAGGCAGCTTTGGCTTCTTCTTTCTTGGAAGAAAGCACATTGATAGATTCTCCCATCTTCGCGTATTCCGTTTCCAAAGCGCCAAGGAGGACGCTGACTTCAAAGGCGTGCTTTGGGTCTTTTAGCTCTTGCGCTAAAGTAAGCGATTCCGGGGTGAAGGTGCGAAGCTTCGAAAGGACAGAATTCTCTTGGAAGGAGAGGGCATCGCTCTCCGCTTTGGCCTTAGCGGAAAGTGCTTCCGCGAACTTCTGCAGGATCTCCGTGCCAAGAATCTTGCGGAAGATCTTCTGCCTATCCTTGGTCTCGGCCTGAATCAATTTGGCGAAGGAGCCCTGGGCGATCATCATGGTCATGCCAAACTCTTCCTCGCTTAAGCCGATGATGTCATGGATTGCGTCTTTGACGTCTTTGGCCTTGGTGAGGATTTTGCCATCGGGAAGATAGAGGGCGACTTCGCCATTATTCTCCCTGGTGCCTTCGCCTCGTCTTGCTTTATTGGTCTGCTTAGGCTCGCGATGGATCTTATACGTCTTGCCTTTGATCTCGAAGACGAAATCGACGTAGGTGATTTCCTCAGGCTTGGCGTTGCGGGTCCTGAAATCTTCGCCAGAGCGGATATGACCGCTGCTTTCGCCATAAAGGGCAAAGCAAATCGCATCGAAGATCATGGTCTTGCCAGCGCCGGTATCGCCCGTGACCAAGAAGAGGCTAGAAGAGAAAGAGAAATCGATGGTCGTTTCCTTGCGGTAAGGGCCAAACGCCGACATGGTTAACGTCTTTGGCTTCATTGCTTCTCTCCTTTCAGCTCCTCAAATGTCTTTGCGATGATGCCCTTTTGGTATTCGGTTAGTTCCTCTCCTGTGACAAGAGAGAAGAAAGAGGCAAGCTCTTTAGAGGGGTCGGCCTTATCGAAGCCATCAGGAAGTTCCACTTCCTCCTCCGTTAGCTCATGGCTATTTTCCTTGTAGGCGATCGCGCAGCAATTGGGGAAGGTCGCACGCGCCTTCTCCATCGCGTTGTCGATGCGGTTTTCTTCATCTAGAAGAAGATAGACGTAGTCCTCGCTTTTCTTCATGGAGAGAAGGTTCTCCCATCTGTCTTCAATAAGTTTGACGTCGCGTCTAGGGACGATGTGGATTCTTTCTACCTCGGTCACTTTATCCTTGATGCTGACGAGGTTAATGAATTTCTCCGAGTTTGCCTCATCGACGTGGTATTTTAAAGGCGAGCCGGCATAGTAGGCGACTCTGCCGACTTTCTGCGGCTTATGGATGTGGCCAAGGGCAACGTAATCAAAGTCCTTGAAGACTTGGCTAGCGACGTTAGGCACGCTGCCGGCGCTTGGCTCTTCCGACTCGCTGCGGATAAGCTCGCCATTAACCGGGAACACGGTTTGATGGGCGAGGATGACGTTGGACTTGGAGACATCCACATTCATTTTGCTGATCATGAAGCAGACCGCTTCTTCATAGGTTTTGGTCTCTACGCCATATTCATGGTTCACGTCGAAATGCTTTAGGAAGGGGAGGCAATAGAAGTTGACGCCATTAATCTTTATCGGCGTCTCCGCTTCCTTTAAGGTAGTGACGAGGTATAGGCCATCTTTTCTAACGAGGGTGGAAAGGAAAGAGAGCTTCTCCGCGGAGTCATGGTTGCCAGGGATAAGGAGAACCTTGATATGGCTTTCTACGGCTGAGGTAAGGAATTCGTTTAGCAGCAGCATCGCCGATTGCCCAGGGACGGTCGTGTCGTAGATGTCGCCACTAAGGAGAATCGCATCGACATTATGCCCTTTCGCCTCTTTCAGAAGGACATCGAAAAGGAAATAACGCTGATCCTCAAGAAGAGAGAACTCAGAGAGCTTCTTGCCTAGATGCAGGTCTGCGGTATGGATGAATTTCATGGTTATTTTGCTTCCTCCTAATAGGATAGCCTTAGCGGGCACCCCCAATAAGAAAGATTGAGAAGATGCCTATCTCTTCTTCCTCTTTTTCGCTGCCAGGCTATTGGATGCACCTTGCTTTGCTGCCTTATGGTCAAGGCTATTCTATCCCCTATCAAGAGATATGTTACCCTCGAATTCGCGAATTTTTTTCTCCGCCGTAGCGAAAGGAAGAATATAGGCTTTCCTACTGCTATTTTGCCTATACGGCGTAGCAAAAAATCGAAATAGCGGAGTTTTATTCTTTAGGGGCAAGCGAAAACATTCGAATCGTTCTTATGCGTGAAGAAAGGAAAAGGCCGGCTTCGTCAGAAGTCGGCCATTTTCGTTTTCGTCAATTAATGGATGAGGCCCTTGATGCCATCAAGGATCATGAACGTCACCGCGGAAAGGGTGAGGATGGTATAGGGGATAAGAAGGGCGTAGTTCCACTTCTTGTTGCGTTCTTTGATCAAGAAGCCCGTAACGAAGTAGATAAGGAGGCTGCTCGCGAATACCGGCATGCTCCAAAGTGATAGCATCGGCAAATCCAGCGGCTTAATCCAATATAGAAGAGGCAATACCATCAATAGCATCGCCACGCCCTCTAGGATGCGCCTAGAGATCTGGCTGCCCCGCTCATCGAAGCCAAACCATAGGTAGATGTGGACTAGCGAGACTACGTAAAGCAAGGCAAACGGGAGGACGTAGATGAAGGAGTTGCACCTATATTCGACTTGGAAGTAGGTCATCGCATAGGTGCCGATGGCTACAAATAGCAACGGCAATATAACGCCGAGCACCCAATAGGCGGCAAGCGTGCCTTTGCTCCAGAAGGATACTCTTGTGGATTTGACTTTCTTGCCTAGAGGCGCCCCATAGGTGCCTTTGCCCTCGCCGAAGATCGAATGGGTGACTTCGCTGGTGGACTTCACCTTGACCTTGTGGCTATGCGGGCTTCTTAATAGCCCTAGGCGAAGCTCTTCGAATTCTTCGCGTAAGGACGGCTCAATATGGAAGTTAAGGTAATGAAGAGAGGAGGCGAGGACCTCAAGGTCGCCTCTTTTCGGGGAGGTGGATTTGATCTCCTCATAGACGCGTTCGGCCTTCTCTTTGTCGATGCCTAGCCTCGTGACTCCTTCAAAGAACTGCAGCTTACGGTTGAAGTCGAAGTCTTTGATGCAGCTTAAGGCCATGTCAAACTTGGTGGAATCAAGAAGAGGCAGCGCGACGAAGTGCTCGAGGATCTCAAAGGAGTCGCTATCTCCCGAGGCGGCTTTCTTGGCATAGACTAGACATGAGTCATTGAAGGCGGACGCGCTCTTTTTTAGCGCGCTGGATTCTAAAAACTTAAGGTAGAACTCATGCTCGTTGGAGGCTTCCTTATACGCGTAATGGTCGATCTCTTCTTTCTCTAGCGCATCGACGCCACGGTAGATGTCTAAGGCCTTATCGTAGTTAGGCACGTTCTCAAAGAACTCATAGGAGAGCTCGTTGAATTCGTTTACGAAGGATTCATGGAGAAGCTTCCCCCTAGAAGAGGTCAGTTCGCTGGAGCCTTCTTCATGGTTTTTCTGATATCTAGCAGCCTCAAGGAAATGGGTATAGGACTCCACCGTGTGGATGCGGCCATTCTCGCTTAGGTAACTTTCTAGGTAGAAGATGCCCCTAGCTTCGTCTAGCAGGCTTTCTTTGTAATCGGCGGGATTGACGTAGGAGTCTAATCCCTCGCATAGGCGAAGAAGGGCAACCGCTTCTTCTTCGCTTAAGGGCGCTAGCCCCTTCGCGATGTTATCCTCGGCTTTGAGGATAGAGACGGCGGCGAGGCTATAATCAAGGATCTCTTTGCTGGAAGAGAAGGTGACGCTTCCTTCTAGAAGCGGGTTCTTCATCTCGTTAGAGAGCTCCCTTAAGGCGGATAGGCTTGCATCGAATAGGCCATTCTCGGCAAGAAGGCGGACGCTAGGAAGCTTCCTGGTGAAGGTGGCGGCCCACTTTTTGATGGATGCTTGTTTCTTGTAGGATTCCTGCAAAGCTAAGTCGGCCTTCTTTAAGGCACTTAACGTTGAAGAGAGGCTAACAAGGTTATTGTTGGCTTCTTTTAGCTTCGCGGTCGCGGCGGGGAAAGACAAAGACCCGGAGAAGGAGATGGCCTCCACTTCGTTAAGGGTCTTGTTAAGCTCTTCTACCTTCTTGGCAAGAAGATCGTTTTCTTCCTGTAGCTTGGCTGCTTTTTCCTGAAGAAGGGAAAGGGTTTCGACTGAGTTAGCCATCTCTATTTGCCCTCCCCGCTTAGCATCGCCTTATCGAAGGCGATATCGGCGCTGACATCGTTAATCTGCTCCACAAGGCTAGAGAAGTCCTTCATGATGGAGGCTTCCCCCTCGGAGATCGAGGAAGAAGAATCGTTTAAGGCTTTGATGGAAGAGGAGAAAGAGGAAGCAAGCGATTCTTCTTTCGCCTTGATGGCTTTCTCTAGCTCCTTAGAAAGAGAATCGATCTCCTCCAGCAAGCCCTCTTTCGTGGCTTCTAGGGCATTGATCTTATCGTTAAGCTCTTCGATTTGCTTAACTCGGGTTGCCTCAGCTTCCACTTCGGCGAGCCTAGCCTTCTCTTCTTCAAGGGCTTTGGCTTTCTTCTCGGCCTCGGTTAAGGCTTTGGGCTCTATAGCAATATGAGCTTCCGCCGGAACATCTTCTTCTACCGGCTTTTCTTCGGCAGCCGGGGTATCTAAAGGTTTCTCGTGGGCGGGAGAATCTAACGTCTCAACTTCAGGAGTCAGCTTATTTTTCTTTTTTGCCATTTTTGACTCCTTTCACCCCATAGGTTAGGTAACTCTTCAGGATAGCCTCGTTTGCCTGGCTATCGGTTTTCTTAAGGCTGGTGGAGCTTAAGGTCAAAGCCGCTTCGCCTACTTCCACTTCCGCCTTTTCGGCGTATTCAAGCGTTTTCTTTTGACTCGCGATATAGGAAGAGATGCCCTCTTCTAGGGATTCATCCGCCATCGCGTTGAGCTTAGATAATCTATCGGCATAGGACTTATCTAGGGCTTTGAGGTTTTCGATTGCTTTCTCTTCCATGGTTGGTTAACGCTTTTCTTTAGAAAAGATTTTCCTTCATTTCGTTCTTTTCTTCAAGATAAGGCAAAAATGCTTATCCATGTAGCGTGCCAGCTTGAATGAGGTTTGGCCAAAAAGCATTCGCGACTTATCGGCCACGATTATTGCCTCCCTAAAAAAGGCCCTAGATCTGTTCCAGGGTCTTGTTGTTATTTAGCATCGCTTCTAGGTCAAAGCCATCTTCGGCCATGTCGACTAGGCTTCGATAAGCAATCGTGATGTTGCCTATAAGCAACCTATAACTTCCTTTCTCGTCTTTCGGCAAAAGGAGATACCGTTTCCCAAGGTAATACCATGAATAGGTGATCCCGTTATCCAGTCCTAAGGTTAATTGTTCTAGTAGCATCAGAAGGTTTTCTCCACGAAAGATAATCTACGCCTTCTTAAGCAAAAAGGCCGAAGATTCGCCTCGGCCGATGCTAAGAAAGGATAATTAGATGCCTTTGTAGAAGCCCTTCTTCACGTAGCCATTCAGGGCTTTCTTGACCTCATCGAGGTCTTCCTTGTAGGTCATGCCATACCACTGGTCATCGTTGGTATAGACCTTAACGGAGGCTAAGCCTTCATCGATGGCCTGGAAGATGACGTTGGGGATATAGAACTCATCTTTCATTAAGTTGGCATTGGCCAGGAATTCCTCATACTTCTTCTCGATGAAGGGGAAGATGTTGGGGGTGAGCCCCCAGATGTTCATGGAGACAGGGGTCTTCTTATCGAGGGTGACCTTCTTGCCGTTATCTTCATAGGTGCCATTAGAATCGATGTCCATGGTCTCGACGATCTTCTCGAGATAGCCATCCTTCAATTTGCAGACGCCGCGGTTGACGGAGCCATTCTCGGAGATGGTCTTGCCGAGTTCATAGGCGACCATGCACCACTCCCCATCTTTGGCGGAAAGAAGATGGTCATGCATCTCCTTGAAGGCGTTGCGGCCATAGTAGTCATCCGCGTTGAGGATGGCAAAGGGTCCCTTAACGACGTCTTTGCAGCAAAGGACGGCCTGAGCGGTGCCAAAAGGCTTCTTTCTGCCTTCGGGAAGCTCTGAGAGGTCCTGAAGGACATAGGTGACGGGGATAGTCTTGGAGATGCGGTCTCCGACCAGACGCTTAAAGTCTGCTTCGATCTCTTCTCTGATGATGAAGACGACCTTATTGAAGCCAGCCTTCTTGGCATCATAGATGGAGAAGTCCAATAGGCATCTTCCATCCGGGGTGATCGGGGTAGCCTGCTTAAGGCCTCCGAATCTACTGCCCATGCCGGCAGCCATGACGACTAACGTGGTATCCATAGTTAAATTAACTCCAAATTGGAAAGTGGATATATTATGGACCAGTTTGTTATACAAAAGGAAATAAAATACCGAAGCAGGGTGGAGAGTTTCTACCTAGAAGGAATTATTCAAAATGCGAGGAAAGGAAAAACACCGTCATGGTTTTTTCATGGCGACGTTATCTCAAGGTTATTTTCAATGAATTAAGCTAGGTTCTGCTTCTTCTTCGTATCGGAGAGCGAATCTAGAAGGCTATCCATCTCTACCGCGACTCTCAATAGCCGCTCAAATGCCTGCTATCGGCAGCGCGAACACACCTTTCTCAACGGGGTAAACCACATCCGTGTTGCAGACGATTGCCCCTTCTCCCAGCTTATAGGAGCTCCCATCCAATTGCTTGAAACCCTTAATATCGGAAGAAGAAAAGCGGACGCCGCTTTTACATTCCACGCGGTGGACGATTCCATTCTCCACGATCACGAGGTCGATTTCGTTTTGGTTGTTGTCGCGGTAATAATAGAAATTCGGCTCCAAGCCATTATTGAGATAGGATTTCCTGATCTCGTTAACGATATAGGTCTCCACGAAGCGGCCGCTGAGCATGCTGGAGGACAAAGCCTCCGGGCTATTCATCTTCGCTAGATACGCCGCAAGCCCGGTATCGGAGAAATAGATCTTCGGACGCTTCACGATGCGTTTGGCAATGGATAGCTCGTTATAGGGAGGAAGAAGATAGATGATGTCGCCAGCCAAAAGAATGGAGATCCAGGACTTGATCGTCTTCATATCGACCCCCACGACTTTGGAAAGTTTGTCATAGACAAGTTCCTCCCCCGTAATAGAAGCGAGCAGCTCCATGAAGTTCAAAAAGGCGAATTTGTCTTTGATATGAACCATATCGGATACATCGCGCTCAATATAGGTGGAGACGTAATCGCTATAGAACTTCTCTCTTTTCAGCAAGGGGTTGCGATAAAGCTCTGGATAGAAGCCGGTTACGATATTCTCGAATAGCTGCTTCGCGGAAAGGGGATTGGCTTTGGCTCTGCAATTAGCAATTTTGGGATCGAAAGAGAAAACAGGCTCTTCTCTCCCCAAGATTTCATTCCGGGACAAAGGAGCCATATGGATGATGGACACGCGGCCCGCCATCGACTCGGAGACATGGTTCATAAGGCGATACATCTGCGAGCCCGTAAGGATGTACATCCCATAATTATCCGGGTTCTTCATCTTCTCCGCGTTGACGATTGCCTCCAAGGCGTCAAAAAGTTCCGGTGCCTTTTGGACCTCATCGATGATGAGGGGCCAGGGGTGAAGAGACAAAAACATCTCCGGATCTTTTCTCGCCGTCTCCCTCTCGCGGATGTTATCTAAGGAGACATAGGAAAAGCCCTTCTCCATGAACCCCTGGACAAGCGTGGACTTTCCCACCTGCCTCGCTCCCGTAATCAGAGTGACGGGCTTCGTTTTCAAAGATAGTTCCACTTGTTTCAAAATCGTTCTCGCAATCATAGGGATTATCCTCCTCATCCACATTGTACTTCATACATTTTCAGAGTTCTACTCCGTTTTTGTATATCTTTTTGGCATAAAACTTTATACAAATTCGGAATTGAAATTAAATCTTTTCGATATATGCTGTGATTTTTAGCATAGGAATAAAGGCGATATATTCGTAAAGAAAACACCGTCATGGTTTTTTCGTGGCGGAGTTATCTCAAGGTTATTTTCCTATGAATTAAGCTAGGTTCTGCTTCTTCTTCGTATCGGAGAGCGAATCTAGAAGGCCATCCACCTCTCCCGCGATCTTTTCCACATCATCTTCGGTGACGACGCCGGTAAGAGAAAGGATATCGAAAATCCCGATGCCATAAAGGGCAGGAAGGTTATTGGAGATCCTAGAAGGATACTGGTCTCCCGTCTTAGAGAGGGCTCCGATGGCCTTTACCGCATCAAATAGCCTGCTATAGGCCTCATCCGCCTTATCGTTGCTTTTCACGTAAGAATCGATTAGGTCCAATAGCTCCTGCTGCCCAGCAAAGCTTAGCGCGCTGGAGAGCTTATTCTTAACCTCTTCCGCCTGGGAGGGGGTAAGGTAGCTTTTCTCTTCCTCGAAGGAAGGGGCTAATTCGTTTTTGTTGATGGGGTCGTTGAACATAATCGGATCTTCTTTTCTTGGGCAAGGTTATAAGGGCAAATAGGAAAATAGGCAAGCGTTATGTTTCATAAACGCTCGCCTATTGAAACTGCATAAGCATTTCGTAGCTATTATCTATTTGATAATGGATACCAATTCGGATAATGATTTTATGATGAATTCGGGGTTATTCGCCTTGCCAAAGCCATAGGAGGCGTAGACGAAGGGGAGTCCTGCTTTATGAGCGGAGGTCTCATCTCCTAGGGTATCGCCTATATAGATAGCTTCTTCGATGCGGTTGCGTTCCATTAGGCGCCTAATGGATACGTCTTTGGAAGAAAGGGTATCTTCATAGCAGATATGGTCATCGAAGAGGCTATCTCCTACGAGGTGGAGGTAGTCTTCGATATAGCCTTTTTGGCAGTTAGAGCAGATATAAAGCTTATAGCCCTTTTCCTTCAGGGATTTAAGAGTCTCCGAGCTTCCTTTATAGGGAGTCCCCGGATGATCCCATAGGTATTCGATTTCATGATCGAAGCAGGCTTTCGCAAAGTCGATGGCCTGCTCTTCATTAAAGCCTTCTGGAGCAATGGCTAGGGCGATATCTTTCATGACTAGCCCCATAAGGGAGAGCACCTTCTCCTTGGTTATAAGATAGTCATAGCCAAGATAGGAAGTCGCCGCCTCCATCCAGGAGGCGGCGACTTCCTTAGAAGAATCCCAGAGGGTTCCATCTAGATCGAATATTAAAGCGGGTAACTTCTTTTCCATACGCGGATATCTTCTTCTTTCTTTCTCCACATAGGAAGAGTTAAAGCATTTTGGCTCAAACTTCACGTAATAGCTTTTCCGTTTATACACCCGTTTCCCCTTTTGCTTGCTAATGGGGGAGAGAAGCCATGCAGGAGTAAAGGCTAGGCATAGGAAATGGCTTCTCTCCCCATTATCCTTTTAGGGGTCTATTTCCAATTTGGTCTACAAAGCCGCCTCGTCTTCCTCTATTCCCTATCTAGCGATACGGGAAGAAAAGCCGGGCTATCCGCATAGGGATACGCCCGGCAACAATGATGCATGAAGAATGTATGGGTTTTTAGGATAGGCCTTATTCTTCTTGGGATTCTATGGAGTCAACGAGAGGAAAGAGGATGCAGCAATCGTTTGATTTCCCAAAAAGCGCGCGGTCTACATACATCTTTTCGTTTTCCACGCGGTAGAAGATTAGATGTGCCTTGAAGCGAAGGAAGTAATATTGGGCAGGAATGTCTTTATAAGAGACCCTGCTTCCCGATAAAGGGGTCAAAGCTCTTTTGCTGATTCTATCAAGCAACTCGTTGACATATCTTTTTGCCGTTTCTTCTTCCTTGCTGGCCAAGAAGACTTCCTTCTTAATCCTGACTAGGTCAGCAAGGAATAGAGGAGAGAAAACAGGGCTATTCATCTAGGCCTAGCTTCTCCTTAACCTGCTCTAGAGATAAGTAGCCTTCGCGGCTGCCAGGTTCTTTCCCAGACTCCAGTTCCAGCATTAAAGAAAGCATTGCTTTCGTTTTTTCGATCTCTTCCTGGTCTTTGATGTCATAGACAACGTATTTGCCGCGGCCATTCACAGTTAAATAGGTAGGCGAGCCCTCGCTCACCTTGCTGAGAACCTTTTTGTAATCTCTTAAGTCCGAGACAGGAGAAATATTAGCCATTTGTCTTACCTCTAGTGGAATCATGATATTTATACCAAAAGTTACGTAATATTTTAAGTAACCTATCCTTTCTAAGGGGCACTCCCCTCACTTACTTATAGGGGAGAAGATAGAGAAAGGTACTCCATAGGCTTAACGACATCCCTATATGACGATACGGGATAACTAGCCGGGCTATCCGCATAGGGATACGCCCGGCGATATGGTTCATTGGGGATTCTTTTGTTCGTTCGCTAGGGAAATAGCCCCATATCTTTGCTTTTGATGGCTTTACTTGCTATAAATAGCAACTGACGTTAAGGAAAGGAGGAAAAAATATGGCCATCGATCCACAGGTTCAGTCAAATAACGGCAATACCGCCGCTAGCGGCATACCCTATAGCACCAGCAATACCGCAACTAGCGATGAGAAAGATGCCGGCTTCTCCTATGCATTAAAGGGAGATACGGCCTGGGCGAAGATAAAACGCGGCCTCCCTAAAGCCGCGGCCGCCACGATCACCGCGGTATCCGCGGCAGCCATCCTCCAAGGCAGAGGCATAGATAACCCCTATGCAGGCACGTTGCCTAGCGCCACGGTTTATGAGTTAGCCGCAAAGGACAATACGTTCTACGCCGCCTATAGCATCACTCAGCAAAAGAACTACGAGGTTAAGGTATCCTTAACCGTGAAGAAGCCTAACGAGGCTAAAAACAAGTTGGTCGATTGGTATCTATATAACGCGGTAGAAAAGAATGATGGTCCTGACATCATCTCCGTAGCGATAGATAGCAAATATCTATCAGAGGCGATGATCTTCAGCATCACCATCTCCAACGGCTTCGACTTAACGCAAAGCATCTATAGCAAGGGCTTCTATCTAAAGGACTTGCCTAATGGGGTCCCTACGATAAGTCAGGAATCCTCTAGCGAGACTAGCAGCCAATAAAAGGAAAGGACATATATGGATATGGCAGAGAAAGAAAAGAAAGAGTCTTCCGTGATGGAGACCATCAAGGAAGATGCCGAAATCCTCCAAGAGAGGAAGGAAGAAAAGAAAAAGAAGAAAAAGGGCTGGTGGGGCAAGAAATCCATTGGAGGCAAGATCGCCTTCATCTTCATCACCCTCGTCCTTATGATGTGTCTCTTGATCTTCTTGCTATGGGCTAATTGCCGCAGTTTCCTAGATGATGACCTTGCCAACCTCATCCTAGGCGTTAAATACAACGAATACGACGATCTAGGCAACATCACCGCCACCCATTACTACCAGTCAGGCTGGGAAGTCATCGGCGATCAGATCATGAACAGCCTCTTTTCCATCGTGATGTCCCTCATCGTGATGGCGATTGCCTTCTTGGCGTTCTTCTTATTGAAGCTCATCATCAACCTCTCGATGATCAAAGGCGGCAGGAAGAGCAAGACCATCGGCTCTCTCCTTAAGTCCTGTGCCAAATACATCACCATTCTCGTCGCCATCGGCGTCATCCTTGCCATCTGGGGCGTCAACGTCACCGCGATCGTCGCTGGCGTTGGCGTTCTCACCCTCGTTATTGGCCTAGGCTGCCAGTCCCTCATCAACGACGTCGTCAGCGGGCTATTCCTCATATTCGATGACTTCTTCTCCGTCGGCGATATCGTCATCGTCGATGGCTTTAGAGGAACCGTTGTGGGAATCGGCTTGAAGACCACCCGCCTCCTTGATGGAGGAGGCAACTACAAGTCTATCACCAATAGTTCCATCAACACCGTTGTTAACCTCTCTAGAAAGCCCTCTTTATTCACCGTCTCCATGGATGCCTCCTATAACGAAGACATTGAAAGAGTTGAGTCCATCATCATGGAGAACCTCCCCAAGATCAATAAGGCTAACCCAAAGCTCACTACTCCTCTAACCTATGCCGGCATCTCTGGATTCGGTGATGCCGGCGTCACCTACCTCTTCGTCGGCTACTGCAATGAAGCCGATAGATTCCAGGTCACCAGAGACATCAATAGAGACGTCTATCAGATGTTTGCCAAAAACGACATCATCATTCCGTTCAACCAGATCACCGTTAACCCGGCCGACCCCACCGATAGGCCTCTTGCAACCAAGGCGAAAGCCAAAATTGCCCAGGATTATTGGAAGAACAAAAGGGCTCTCCCGGCCTCCCAAGATCCCAAAAAGCGCACCTTCATCGAGAAGACCCGCGATGCGATCATGAAGGAAGCAAAAGAAACTGGCAAAGAAGATAACGACTAAGTGAAAAGCCATCCGTGCCAGCCGTGGATGGCTTTTTGTTATAGGGTGATTCCGGTATCGCTAATTTCCTTTTTAATGCACTCCAAGGTATCCATTCCATACAAGAGAGCTGGAGACAATTCATCGAGATGGCCGTGTTCAAACGAATTTAATATAAAGTCATAAATGCTATATTAAGATACCTGACTTTGGTAAATAAATTTGAAACATGGTGCTAAAGCTTAAAACTTAGCAGCTTTTTGATGGTTTTGTCCGTCAGGAAGTAATTTGTTAAATTCAATCCAAGCCTATCGTTTATCTTTTTAATTTTGTCTTTTGACCCGAGGTTTATGTAGTAATCGCCATTTTTTAATACCCTAAGGCTTCTCACGAATGAGATGATTTCGTTCGTGTGTATCTCGTCCTTGAATTCTTTGATTTGGAGCACGCGCAACGCGAAAACCGCGAGATAGCAGATTAAAAAATGCCCGTATATAGAATCTTGCCTCTGCAGGTAAACCGGCCTGGGGAGTAGCCATATTGTGGCACTTGTGGTAATACCTCAATGCTCGTTTCTTTAACTTTTCGTCGACCATAATTTCCTTCCTTTATGGTCCAGTTTTTTGTCCGCATGCCCAAAACCTGCCTATCCAAAAAGGATGCGGCCGGCAAAGTTGATAACTATGAATCGCGGCCAACAAGGTAAATAAAGGGTATAGAAAGCCCGTTTCGGTGTTTCGCTCGAAACGGGCTCGTGCTATTTGCCTTTGTAGAATCCAAAGGCTACTAAGAAGCTCAAAAGGAAGAGTTTGGTATCAAGCCAGAAGTTGAACTTTCTGGCGTACAGGGAATCATATTCCGCTTTCTTAACAGGATCATGGTGTCTATGTAGGTAAATCTGAGCCATGCCAGAGATGCCTGGCTTAACCGCATAAGCGGTAGGAACGGTAGAGAGGCGAGCTTCTGTAAGTTCTTCCTCTCCTTCGCTCATGCAGGGCCTGGGCCCGATGAAAGACATATCCCCTACGAAGACATTGAATAGTTGAGGGATCTCATCTAGAGACGTCTTTCTCATGAACTCGCCCCATTTGGTGACCATCTGGGCACGCTCTTTGTCTGAGATGTCTTCCGCGCCGGCAAGCTTAGCGGTGGTCTTCATGGAACGGAACTTGTAGATTCTAAATTCTTTTTGGTCTTTTCCGTATCTAGGCTGTCTAAAGAACACGGGGCCTTTGGAAGTGAGCTTAGTAAGAATGGTACAGATGATAAGGGCTGGACTTAAAACGACGATGCCAAGCGTAGAACCGAAGATATCGATTGCCCGTTTAAAAGGCAAATAGATCTTTTGACGTGTAGAAATTTGATATGCCACGAAGCACTCCCCCCTATTGGCAGCAATATATTTAATCATAAACGTCTCATCCAAAACAGGCGAGTTGTTATTAATCCAGACTAGATATAGGAGCAAATAAGGGATTGTAGATCCGTGTCATAATTCCGGCCAGCCAAACAAGTTGGGCTTGGAGGCCGATCGGAAGACTTGTTTGGCGATGAGCTCTTCACCGGTAGGCCCCCAAGCCCGGAAAGAGTTCCCACGGCAAGAGAAGACGTCTCGCGGCTGTCCGACGAGGAGCTTCAAGCCCTCGCGGAAATCGTCTCCGAGGAAATGGAGAAAAGGGAGAGGGAGTCCGCCAGATTCGCCAAAGGCTTGAAGGCCAGGGCGACGAAAAGGGATCCGAGGTGCCCGGAATGCGCCGCCAAGCTGTGGCGCGACGGGAAAAGGAAAGACGGCGTCCAAACCTACGTCTGCGCCGTTTGCGGCAGGAAGTCCTGCGACGCGAGCGGAACCTCCCTGGCCTCGTCGAAAATGACGATGCCGGCGATAGAGAAAACGATAACGCTGATTATGCTGGACTGCCCGGATTGGGTGGTTTCCTGGATTCTCGGAATCGATGAGAAAACCGCTCAGTTCTGGAGGGGCCGATGCTTGGACGCCAGCCAAAAATGGTCGGCGGAATCTACGCTTTCCGGGCACGTTTGGATCGACGAGATGCGCTTTGCCCCGACGATGGCGAGCGGCTGCGTCGACGGGGTTTGGAATACCTACGCGGGCAAAATAGCCAAAGACGCCTACCTCGAAGTCGCCTTCGACTGCGGCGGAAGCGGCTTCTGCCGGCTTTACGCCGAGAAGCTCGGCACGCCGACGAGGGACATGGTCGCCGAAGCCCTGGGAGGGAGGATCGCGAAGGGATCCAAGCTGACGCACGACGGGGCGCACGCCCACAATCTCCTCGTGAAGAGATTGGGGCTGGAGGACGATTGGTGCAAATTCGTCCCGGGCGACAAGGAATACGAGTCCAAAATGAAGCTGATGAGCAATTGCTGCAGCTATCTTAGGCATTGCTTCGAGTCGCATAACGGCATCAAATTCTCGAAGCTGGAGGCCTATGCGAATTTCTTCCTGTGCCGATGGTCGCACGTCAGAAGGCACGGCCTCAAGGACGCCATATCGTTCATGGTTTCGAGGGTTTGCGGCACGCCTAAGAGCCACACATTCGCCGAATCGTTCAAGAAAACATCGAAATGGTCGTAAGTCCAATCCCTTATTTGCTCCTATATCTAGCTTTAATTTATTTTTCCGCGTTAGTGACGATGCCGCAAAATTCAGCTTCGCTTTTTTCGATATCAAACCTTCGAGCGGTTTCAACGCCTTTTTCGGATAAAAGATTCCGCTTGCTTCCATCGGTCAACAAATCTACAAGCGCATTTACTAAAGAGTCCAGATCTCCGACTTCACACAAAAGTGCGTTCTCGCGGTGCCTAGCATATTCAAGGACGCCTTTAGTCCTCGTCGAAACCAAAGGGCATCCGCACGCCATTGCTTCCAAACCGGTTAAGCCAAAGCCTTCTTCGTGGCTGGTGCAAAGGTATACCGAGCTTTTATTATAAATATTCCTTAGTTCTTTCTCGCTCGCGTTACATGTAACGTGAATCCAGTCTTCACGAAAAGAAATTTGATCTTTTGAAAAAAGCTCTACTTTGACCGAAGGAATTAGTCGTTTTAGTCTGCGTAGCACCTCAATCCCATCGGCTCCGCCTTTGTTCTTTGCTCGGGCCCACATGAACGCAATTGTATCTTTTTCTTTTAAAACTGCATTATCGGGAAAAAAAGAAGTAAGGCTGATGCCGTTTGTTACCACATCGCAAAGAGCATATTTCGAAACAATCTCGCCGAGCCAGCGAGAAACGGAAATGCAGTGCAATCCAAGACAATATGATTCTAAGACACGTTTTTCCGTATCCAAGAAAGTTTCATACCCTTGTATAAAATAAAACTTTCTTCCCTTTTTTAGGCTCAATTCGCTAACCCCAAAAGATGTCCCGACAGCAGTCGCAATTATCGCATCGCCATTCGGAATGCATCCGTCGTTAATTTCCCAGATCAACTTCTTCCTTACTCGTTTATCAAGCTTAAACCACTTTAAAGGCTTCAAAAACCGAATTCGATAAACCATTTTTTTGAGGTAAGCCTTCCATTTCGGCAATCCAGCCAAATTACAGAAAAACAGTATCCCCACATCATTTCCTTGGCCGCGCAAATAATTCGCATACTGGTACACCATTTTATAGCCGCCGCTCGGTTTCGTAAGATATTGCGTTAAAACGAATGATATTTTCATTTCAATGCCTCATCATCGTTTTCGAGAAAACCACAAAAATCCGAAATGCTTGTGAAATGGTCTGAATTAGCTTTTATTTTAGAAACTGGCCAATCCCACCATTTGCATTCTTCAAGTTTCCCCACCTGGGTGGAGTCGAATCTTTTTTTTATGAAACGCGCAGGGTTCCCACCCCAAATTTCGTAAGGCGGGATGTCTTTAGTAACAACCGAGCCAGCCGCAACAACCGCGCCGTCCCCAATATGATGTCCTTCCAAAATCAAAACATGACAGCCAATCCAGACGTCGTTTCCTATGACACACGAAAATCCGTCTTTTGTTTTCTTATGCTCTTCGTATTTGTTTTTTGAAGAAAACGAAATTTTTGACCCGCCGCAATCTCTTGAATAAAAAAACGGATGAGTAGAAACAAATGTTGTAGGGTGCGACCCCTTTACCAATACTACGTCCCAAGAAATCGAGCAAAACTTTCCAATTTTCGAGTCGGAGAAGGAAGATCTTCTTCCTAAATAGGTCCCGAATCCAATATCACAATTTATCAAAGAACTTCCCTTTGCGAACAAATTGTACCCCCCGTTTGTTGACCGGCGAAATGTCCCACGAATATCAGAACCGGCAGGACGGCCTAAGACTCGATTCTTAATCTTCAGAAAAAAATAATATGCTTTGCGAACCATTCTATTCATCTATGCGTTTCCCCTTTTTTGATAGTATTTTCCGCTTTATGCTTTCAAGCAACCAAATTACCGCGGATTCGTGGAAAAAAATAAGGAGGATCCCGTAAAAAAGGGCTCCAGCTATAACGTCGATTGCGGTTTTTACAAGCAGACTGTCCAAAAGCCGATTAAGCACAAAATAGTTTAAGGCAAGCAGGCCGAACCACATTAAAGCAGAGGCGATGAACGGCTTAATAGCCAAAAGAACTATTGGCTTCAGCCGAATATCGTTTTTGCAAATTATCACCATTGTAGCAGCGATCACGAATTCCGAGGCCAAGGAAACAATGGCCGCCCCAAAAGCCCCCCAATACTTTATCCCGAAATAATTGCCGGCCAAATTGATAAAAGCTCCTATGAAATACACGATTGACGAGACGTTAATCTTTCCAGCTGGAATGAAATACGCGCTCTGGAGTGCTCCAGATATCGAGCCGATTACCGCAATTGGCGCTAAAACGTACAATATGTTGATTGAAGGCAAAAATTCTTCTCCAAAAAAAGCGGGAACAAAAAAAGCGCCAACCGCAAAAATGCCGAAAACTGATGGAAAGCCGATAACCCATATCATTTCGCTGGTTTGTTGGTATTTTCTTTGAATCTCTTCCTCTTTCCCTTGTTTTTTTAAAAAAGAGATTCGGGAAACCATTATTGGAAATAGCGACGAAATCAGGCCGCCCACAAGCAAATAGATTTTGGCCGCCTCTTCGTAGTAGCCAACCTGGGTTTCCCCGGCCATAAAGCCGAGCATAGTTTTATCGACAAGGGAATAAATGGAGACGGCAAGCGTGGGAATGAAATAACAAAACGATTCTTTCAAAGCATGAAAAATCGATTTTATTTCAAAAAACGGTCTTCCAACTTTCCCTTTGCAAAACAGCCAAATTATCAAGACTCCCGTGAGGCTCGATAGTGAGACAATGCCTGCATAAACCATTAAATCGTCGGCGGATTTTACTAGCGTAAAAACAAAGATGACCGACAAAATTTTTATTAATGAGTTAACGAGGGAAATGATCCTAAAATTTTCTATTCCCTGGAACAAAAAGGTCACATCAAGCCCAGAGGATAGTATGAGAATGCCTAGAATTAGGTATAGCCCTTTTCTTTCAGCGACAACCTCAGAGAACAAAACGGTCGAATAAAAGATAACGAGGCAAATGGCACACATAAAAAGTCTGGCAAAAACTACCGACCAAAAAGTCTTATTAAGTTCGTCAGGCTCGTTTCTTTTTACCGAAATTGCCCTCGTACCGTAATTTAAAAAGCCGAAGGAGACAACAATTAAAAAATAGGATACATTCGAATACGCGAAAGAATAGGCACCCGTGCCGTCAACCAAAAGAATCCTCGCTAAATATGGGGCCGTCAGCAATGGTGACAAGTACGTAACGATTTGAACGGCAACATTAAAAAGATAATTAATCTTTACACTTCTGCCGGCTTTTTCATCTATCGATTTCATTATACGCTATCCAGAAAGGAAAAAATTCGTGAAAGAAGCATATTGTCCCTAAAAATGGGCTTAGTGAGTGTATCCCAATAGCCTGAAGATCTGCCGAAAAGCTTCACAAATACAGCGAACAGAACTCCAAAAATACCAGCAATACCTAAAACTCGTATTTTTTTGCTTTCAATTTTTTGAAGCGACAAAATAATAAAGCAATACAAGGCAATAATCATCCCACGAAAGATCCGACTAAATTGATAGTCGATAAGCATCGCGGGAGAAAGAGAATATGAAATTAATGAAATTCGCAACAAAAAATCTTCTTTTTTAGTATAGCTTAGTTTCAAGCCGTATCTCAGAAACACCATTAATAAAGCTAAAAAGCTATAAAACCCGAAATACATCACGAACTGAGAAAGGCGCATTCCGGCAGCGTAATCATCTTGGGATTTTCTAGCCCCGATAATGACTTCGTACAACCACAAGCTCGGTATAACCTTGTGAAAAGCAATGAAAAATAAAGCTATGGCCGCCGAAGCCAGAATTGTTTTCTTGTTATCTAAGAAAGCGCCACCGATTAGCACAAAATAAGCCAATGCAATTTCATGAACAAACGCCGCAATAAAAATCGAAAAAGCAAAAATAAAATACCCAGTTGCATTCCCTTTCCTAAGGAATTTGGTTGAAAAAAGGACTAAAGATAAGGCTAAAAAATGCCTAAATTGAGCAACGTCAAGAAGAAAAGGATAGAAAAAATAGCAAAGCAAAACCATTTCAGGCTTGTCGGTATAGTCCCCAACAAAAGATGAGATAAAAATTAATGCAATAAAGGATGATAGAAGTTTAAAGGGATAAAAAGAAATCCCAAGCGTTACACATATTTTGCATAGAAGCCAATAGCCGTACTCCACCGAGCGGTAGTTATCCCCGTTTTCGAGGCGAGTGAAAACAAAGCGATAATAATCGACATCCGCCGAATTTGTGTTGAGCGCCATTAAAATTAGCAACGCTAAAAACACAACGGCCAAAGGGAGAAATTTTCTTATTTTTCTCCAAAAATCGCCATCAAAAAAGTCGGGTTTTTGTGACAGGCAATAAAAAGTAACTGGTATTTGACTATTTTGTCGCATATTTCTTTCTTAGTTCAATTTGTGCTTTAAGTGAGTTCGAGCTATTTATGAATCTGAAAACGAGCCGTTTGGTTTGATTGGCTTGGGTAGTCGATGTTGCGCCGCCCTCCATGTGGCAAACTTGTGTTAAAGAGCAAACTCCCGTTTTGTATCCCTTAAAACAAAGATAGTCGAACAAAATTGCTTCTTCGCCATACATAAACGTTACAGGCAAAAAGGCAAAATCCTCATTCTCAATGAACTTCTCGCCATAAACAACGCAAGCACCCTGTAGGATACAGTTGAATTGATCCGTCCCATTCCAATACGGATTGAACGCTGAATACTCTTTTCTTTTAGTTAAAGCACGTCTCGAAAAAAAAGGTAGTTTTAAAAGCAACGTTTTCAGTTTTGCCTTCAAGTACGCCCGTGTTAGTTCAGCGTCCGAAAGCGCCCGAAGTTCCAGCGGGTTTTGGTGTTTGCCCGACGCGGAAAAAATATCAGGGCCGCAAACATCGACTCGTTCGTCCCGCATAAAAGTAGAAATTTTACTTTCAAAGCCGGAATCGCGGATAAACACATCATTGTTCATGACGACAATATAATTGGGGTGAAACTCATCTTTTGCAAAAGAAAAGCCGGCATTATTTCCTTTCGCGAATCCGAGATTATTCTTATTCAAAATGACTTTCACCATGTTATCTGGTTTGTACAAAGCAAGAAGAGCGCTTCCTGACCCATTCGGCGACCCATTATCTACAACAGCAACGGGGGAAGCAGGGAAACGATTACGGAGTTCTCTTACGCACGCTTGCGTTAATCCCAAATCTTGATAATGTAAAATCACATAGCAAAACATACTTTTTAATAATAAAAGCCAAACGATAATTTGAAAACAAAGCGAATCGCAAGATAATTTAGATAGCGGATACGAGTGACCAATGACACCTTTTGTGCCTTCAATAAGTTCCGCGAATAAGCTTTTTCGCCATACGCGTATGCTGTTCTCGCTCTCTCCAGGCAAATAACGTCAAGCACCTTTTTTTTATCTTTGGCAGGGAGCTTTTGAATTTCTCCATTAAATCTTTCTAAATAGAACGCCGTGACTCCATCAACGAATTCAAATGTCCTTTTAAATTGTCTGACCTCCATATGGACGGTTAGCAGGCGTTCTTTAACACAGGCGACCTTGCAAATTTTGAAAAGACGGGCCATAAATTCAATGTCTTGGTTCCGTTTGAAAGCGATATCGTAACCGCCAATTTTTTCGAAGTATTTCCTTCGAATCAATAAATTAGAACCGGAACCAACATAAAACGTTCTGGCAAGCGCACGAAAATAAATGTTGCCTTCTTTTTTAAAATAAGATCTTTGTTTTTTCCCGTTCTCGTTCAAAACATAATAGCCGGTGTATGACGCGCCATATTCGTCTGAGTGCTTTTTAAGACATTCAACTTGCTTCTCTATTTTCGTTTCAGACAGTTCGTCGTCGTCATCTACGAATGTTAAAAAATCTCCTTTTGAAGCCGAAAAACCATCATTTCTAGATGAGGAACCGCCCGAATTTTTTTCATGAACTACATATATAATAGATGTCAAAAAGCTTTTGATTTCCTCGAAGGTTTCAATCTGTTCAGGGGTGTTTTTTCCATTGTCGTCAACGACAATAATTTCAATGTTTTTGTACGTTTGCTGCTGTATCGATTCTATACATCGCCGCAACATCTTAGGTCTTTTATAAGTTGGTATAATAACTGAGACAAGATCACAATATCGTTCCATACGCTTTATCAAATTCTTTTTTTACATTGGATTTGTCAAACATAGCTGCTTTCCCCTGGTTATACGTCCCCAAGGGGCTAAGGTCCGTGCTTAACAAATCTTTTATTGCTTCAGCGAATTCTTCTGGCCTCCTCGGGTCACATAAGCGTCCCCCGTTGTTATCAATCATGTCAACGTTTCCTCTAATGCGTGAAACGATACAAGGGAGCCCAGCAGACATCGCCTCCATAACCGAAACATTTAGGCCCTCCCGAAAAGAAGGCAACACATAAACATCACAAGCCTTATACAAATCGGCGGTGTCTGTACGGTAGCCGAGAAAATGCACTCTTTTTTCCACGTGAAGTTTTTTCGCTAGATCTTCCAATTCAGTAAGTCTGCTCCCAGCTCCGGCAACGGCGTAGTGAACCTTCTCATTATCGATGTAAGACAAAGACTTAATAACAGTTTCGTGGTTCTTGTTTTTATTTAGCTCGCCAACGCTCAATAACAAAAAGGAGTCTTGCGGAATCGACAGTTCTGCCCTCTTTTCTTCCACGCTAATTCTATGGTCTTTAAAGAACGAATAATCCATGCCGACGCCAGGAACATAGACCGTATTCTTCGCTTTGAATTCTTTTTTTGCCAGTGAATAGTCCTCTTTGTTAATCGTTATAATCAGATCGCAAACTTTTGACCATCTCTTTTCAAGCGGAAAGAAAAAGGACCAATTGATAAATGGCGCCCCGCGATAAAAATGGAAGCCATGGCACGTATAAACTATTTTCGGAACGCCACAGGTTGAAGCGGCTTTTCTAGCAATAATTCCGCAGACTGGATTATGACAATCCACGACGTCCGGTTTGTATTTTCGAATGATGGCTTTGAGTTTTCTCGTGTTTTTAAATATTGCGATGCCAAACGGTGACCGCCTAAAAGGAACATTCACCAAAGCCACGCCTTCATTAATCAAAATCTGAGTTTTCTTATTATATTTTTCATCGCTAAAATTCGATGCGGCAACAACAAAATACCCCATTTGCTGGTACCTTTTAATGTTGTCCATCTCAAAAGAAGGTAGAAAATCGCCGAAAGTGCACACAAACAATACAGTTTTCATGCGTGGTGTTGCTCCTTCCCAAGGAATAGACGTTCGTATTTATTGATGATGCTTTCCCAGGTAAAATCCGTTTCGATAATTGATTTCGGGTTGAAGTCAATGTTTATTTTGCCCTCGTCGGCAGAATCAATAATCTTGGCCAGTGAGCCCTTCTCTGGAGAAAAGTAAAGGCATTGATCTCGGCCGACTTCGCGATTGAACGGGACATCAAACAAAATATTAAACTTTGTGCAAGCGAGAGCTTCTAAAAGCGAAGGATTTGTTCCGCCAACCGAATGGCCGTGAATATAACCGAAAGCACCGCAACGAACGCTGGAAAGAATATCTGTGTCATAAAGAGTTCCAACAAATTTAATTCTCGGGTCTTTTTCAAAATGAAGCTCGTTTTTCAAAGATTTAAAAAAAGCGTTTTTCTCTTGGTTGGAAATTATTACAAGGTCCTTCTTTGAATGGCTAGCCATAAATTCCCTGATCATTATCTTGTAATTATTCTTTGGGACAAACCTGCCAACAATCAAATAATAGCCATTTTGGGAAACGCCTTTTCCAGCAAGCCACTCCTTTGCCTTGTCATCAAATTCTGGTTTTCGTTCAACATGCGCGCCATATGCAATATAAGTGGTATTTTCTTTTAAAATCTTAGGATAAGTTTTCAGCACATAGTCTTGAATCCCAACGGAATCGCAAACTATGAAATCACTATATTTTATGAGTGCGGCTTCGCACAATTTCAGTGCCTTTTTTTCGAATCTGTTCCACTTATCTCTTTTCCATTCGAGTCCATCTGGATTGCAAAAAACCTTACAGTCAAGTTTACTCAACCGTCGATGATGCTTTTTCAAAAGCGGCCCAATGCGGCACCCAAGAACATAAACAATATTCTCATTAGGCCCTTCCTGTTTCTTTATATATTGTTCAACCCATTGCAACGCTTTTGAAACGTGAAGGATTCTCCCTATTGGATTTTTCAACGGGACGGGAATATCAAAACACGTTGCGCCATTGTGCTCAAAAATGTTGTTGTCATCGGACATGCAAGAAACAAAGTAATGAATATTCGGCGTTTGTCTTCCTTTCGTCAGGTTTTCAACGAAGGTTTCGAAGCCCCCATATCGTGCAGGTATCCCCTTTGACCCAACTATATACACGTTAACCATAAATCTAATTCTCCACTGTTCAGTAGTTTTGATCCGTTCGTTTTTTTGTTCTACCGCTCCGACAATCGTTTTCAAGAAAAGCAAACCATTAGCGGTAGTGTCTCAGTCACGTTTAAAAAGATCACGTGTATACACTTTAGCCGAAACATCCAACAGTTCTGGCTCAGCTCTGTTCGCGATAATAACGTCGGACGACTGCTTAAATACTTCCAAATCGTTTTCGACAGGGAGCCCATCAAAAGATTTTCTGTCAAAAATAGTGGGCTCATATATCAAAATCGTCGCCCCCTTCTGTTTCAATAGAGACATAACCCCCTGTATAGCAGAGGCTCGAAAATTATCGGAATCTGTTTTCATCGTGAGTCGATACACGCCGATGACAGGCTTGCGGCCCTCTGTATTCTTCATATTAAGCTTCTCGAATACACGATCTGAAATGAATTTTTTCCTCGTCTCATTTGCCTCGACAATTGCCTTGATTAAATTTTCCGGAACCCCTTGGTAATTAGCAAGAAGCTGCTTTGTGTCTTTGGGGAGGCAATAGCCTCCATAGCCAAAGCTTGGGTTGTTATAAAAATCGCCAATTCTCGGATCAAGGCACACACCTCTGATAATATCTTTGGTTAATAGTCCTCTCATTTCCGCATAAGTATCGAGTTCGTTGAAGAAGGAGACTCTTAAAGCCAAATAAGTATTTGCAAATAGTTTTACGGCCTCAGCTTCGGTCGATCCCATTATCAAGACTTTAGTTTCTGGATTCAAAGAAGCCCCTTTAAGTAAGTTGGCAAATTCTTCGGCCTTCGTTTTCGAAATTTCATCATTTTTTTGATAGCCAACGACTATCCTGGAAGGGTAAAGATTATCAAAAAGTGCTTTGGACTCACGTAAAAATTCAGGTGAGAAAAGAATCCTCAATTCTGGATATTTCTTTTTAATGTTTTCGGTATAGCCAACGGGGATGGTGGATTTCACGACAACAGTAACCCCCGGATTAATTCTCTCGATTTCTTCAAGGACTTCTTCAACGTGAGAGGTATCGAAAAAATTTCTACTCTCATCATAATTGGTAGGCGTAGCAATAATTGCATAATCCGCATTCCGCAATGCAAGCTCGGCGTCTAAAGTTGCTGTTAAATCTAACTTTTTCTCAGCAAAATACTTTTCTATATATTCATCCTTTATCGGAGAGATTCGGGAATTAATTTTATGTACCTTTTCCGAAATGACATCCAAAGCAAAAACCTGGTGATATTGTGCCAAAAGTGTCGCTAGGGAAAGCCCAACGTAACCAGTACCGGCAATAGCAATTTTTAATTTTTTCTCTTCCATAAAAGCTTCCTTTATTTGTTTTTTTTCTTCAACATTCTTTTCCTATTCCTCGCAAATAGTAAGACCGAAGATTCGTTAAGTTTAAAGAAGTCCTTCAAAGGACTTTTGCACACAAAAAAAGCCTCGGCATATTCGCAATTCGCAAACATTCCGCGATATGCACTCAAACCAATCCCAGCATTAGCAAAATCGCAGTCAACGATTTGGGATTTATGCTCGGAAATCATTCTTCTTTTATTGTCTATTACCGCGGTAATGTCTATAAAAAGATTAGGCTTTCTTAGCGGAGTCCAGACTTCATATTCAACCAACGTTGCCTTCGACTTTTGCAGCATGATCATCCGTCTTAGTATTGGGTAAACCGCCATGTGGTCTAAATTTCTTTCGAATCGGTTTGGTACAAAAATATACTTATAATTTTTGACGTCAAACGAATAAACGGTTTTTTTGTTTTGATAAAGCCTTGTATCTTCGATTTCCAATGTAAAGAGTTTATTAACTTTTGCCAGATTTATTGCCGCCGATATTTCTTTCTTTCTAATTTTTGTGACTTCCGGTTCCGAAAGGCCGCCATGATGGCCGTGTTGGCCAGTTGTCAGAAGCAAAACATCGCATTTAGGCCCGTATAAAGTCAGAAGGCCACCTGCACCAATACTTTCATCGTCAGGGTGAGGCGCAACAATGAGCATTTTTTCATTTTCATTTTCGAAAAGCATTTTCTAAACCTAAAAGCTAAATAAATAGTCGTTTACTTCTCAGCGTATCTTCTCATCCACAGCTGGTATTCTCCGCTTTCTACATGTGAAATCCATTGGCTATTATCAAGATTCCACTTTATGGTTGGAATAATCCCCGTTTCGAAAGTATAAGTTGGTCTCCATCCCAGTTCTTTTTCAATCTTGGTTGGGTCCATTGCATACCTGCGATCATGGCCGGGGCGATCTTTGACAAATGTAATTGCGTCCTCGGATTTTCCGAGCGCTCTTAAAATGGTCTTCACGACATCCAAATTGGTTCTTTCGTTATGGCCACCGATGTTATAAATCTCGCCATCTCGGCCACGCCTGACAATCAAATCGATAGCATTATTGTGGTCGCCAACATAAAGCCAGTCTCTAACGTTCTCACCTGTTCCGTAAACAGGAAGCGGTTCTCCTCTTTGAGCTTTCTGAATCATCAAAGGAATAAGCTTCTCTGGGAATTGATACGGGCCATAATTGTTGGAGCAGCGGGAGATGGTGCATGGTAAGCCGAAAGTCCTGTGGTAGGCCAGGACAAGCAAATCAGCAGCGGCTTTGGATGCGCTATACGGGGAAGAGGCATGGATTGGGGTCTCTTCGGTGAAGAAAAGGTCAGGCCTGTCTAGTGGCAAATCGCCATAGACTTCATCGGTGGAGACCTGGTGGTATCTCTTGATGCCGTATTTTCTGCAAGCATCCATCAAGGTCTGGGTTCCGATGACGTTGGTCTGGAGGAAAATGCCTGGATTCTCGATAGATCTGTCAACGTGAGATTCCGCAGCAAAATTGATGACATAGTCGAAGTGTTCTTCTTCAAAAAGTTTGAACACCCTTTCGCGATCGCAGATATTGGCGTGCACGAATTTAAAATTTGGAAGATCCATGATTGGCTCAAGGGTCTCCATGTTCCCTGCATAGGTGAGAGCATCTAGGCAGACCCATTCATCTTCTGGGTACCTTCTGACCATCGTATGGAGGAAGTTGCCTCCAATAAAGCCAGCGCCGCCGGTAACTAAGAATTTTGCCATTTTATTTATCTCCAGGTAATTGATTATTTTCCTAACTCGTTATGAATATATCTTTCCGTCGCATCTTGCCAAGAAGGCAAAGGGTTGAAGCCAGCCTCAGCTAAAGATTTTTTCGACATTCTCGAGTTCAACGGCCTATCGGCTTGATTTGGCACAAGCTTCTTATACTCAGCAGTCGTGACATGATTTATCTTCATTTCGATGCTTGCCGTTTTGAAGATAAACTCAGCAAATGTCGCCCAGTCTGTGAAGCCTTCATTGGTTGCGTGATAAGTTCCAAACTTGTCGGTAAGCATCATGTCGCACATCAATTTAGAAAGGTCGTAGGTATAAGTTGGAGAGCCAATCTGGTCGCAGACAACGTTAAGCTCTTTTAAGCCTTTATCAGCAAGAGAAAGCATCGTTTTAATGAAGTTTTTCCCATTAATGCCAAAGACCCAGGATATGCGAATAATAAAGTATCTATCTAAAGCGTTTTTGACAAATTCTTCTCCCTGGGCTTTTGTTTTGCCATAGACCGAAAGACCACGCTTTGGGTCATCAACCTCAAAAGGCTTTTCGCCTTTGCCGTCAAAGACATAGTCCGTAGAAATGTAGAACATCACCGCCTCAGTCTCTTTGCAGGCTTCAGCAATGTATTTGGGTCCTAAAGCATTTACCACATAAACAGCATCCGGCATTTCTTCAGCCTTATCCACGGCAGTCCAGGCAGCGTTATGCATGACAACGTCGGGCTTATACGCCGAGATGAAACGATGGACCGCGACTTCGTCGGTGATATCGAGTTCATCACGATCTATCCCCAAAACGTTCTCATATCCGCGTTCTTTTAATTCCCTAACGCAGTCATAGCCAAGCTGGCCCTTAACGCCGGTAACGAGTATTTTGGATTGTTTGCTGATCATTTAAAGCACCTGCAACGTCCCGTCTTTATAACCAAATTCAATTTTTACATCCTTGAGTAATGGATGTAGCTGATCCTTGGAGGACAAATCCAGCCCTTCGGACAAAGGCCATTGAATACCAACTTCCGGGTCATTCCACATAATTCCGCCTTCATAACCCGGATCGTAAACGTCGTCGACTTGATACTCGAAAACGGCGGTCTCAGAAAGAACCACAAAACCGTGAGCGAAACCTCGCGGAATCATAAACATGTTGTGCTTCTCACCAGAAAGCACTACTCCAACGTACTTTCCATAAGTTGGGGAGCCTTTCCTAAGGTCTACGGCAACGTCATATACTTCGCCTTCAACGACGCGAACAAGTTTGGCTTGAGGCTTCCTCGTTTGAAAATGGAGCCCTCTCAAGACACCTTTATGCGACTTCGACTGATTCGCTTGAACAAAGGTATAGTCGAGGCCAGCTTTATCAAAAACATCTTTTTGGTACGTTTCCAAAAAATACCCTCTGTCGTCGCCGAACACTTTCGGCTCGATAATCACAACCCCATCAATATCGGTTTTAATAAAATTGAACGCCATATTTATCCTCAATACTTAACTTTGTTGTCGGCGACATGCAGCAAGAACTGGCCATACTCATTTTTTTTCATAGCCTCGCCCATAGCCAAGAGCTGTTCGTTGCTAATCCAGCCATTGGTATAGGCAATTTCTTCAGGACAGCAGATTTTGATCGATTGATGTTGCTCAACGAGTTTCACGAAGTTCGAAGCATCGTTGAGCGACTCCATGGTCCCCGTATCCAGCCAAGCATAGCCGCGTCCAAGCAAGGTCACGTGAACATTACCGGTTTCGAGGTACATATTGTTTAGCGAAGTAATCTCCAGCTCTCCACGATGGGATGGCTTAACTTTTTTTGCTAGCGTAGAAACACCCTTTGGGTAGAAATATAGGCCTGTTACCGCATAATGGGATTTTGGATCTTCCGGTTTTTCCTCTATGCTGATCGCATTCTGATCTTTGTCAAACTCAACAACGCCAAAACGCTTCGGATCGGGAACGTGATACCCAAATAGGGTGGCGATGCCTTGTTCTGCCCTTTCCACTGCATTGAGTAGGTGTTTTTTCAGATTCGCACCATAGAAAATGTTGTCGCCAAGCACCATTGCGGCAGGTTCGTCGCCAATGAACGATTCCCCAATAATAAAGGCTTGTGCCAAGCCATCCGGGCTTGGCTGAACCGCGTATGACAAGCTCACGCCGAATCTGGTTCCATCTCCAAGCAGTTCACGAAAACGAGGCGTGTCCTGAGGCGTAGAAATAATGAGAATCTCTCGAATACCCGCCATCATCAAAATTGACAGCGGATAATAAATCATCGGCTTATCGTAAATAGGCAAAAGTTGTTTCGAAGTCACTAACGTTAGTGGATAAAGCCTCGTGCCACTGCCGCCAGCCAAAATTATGCCTTTCATAAATCCCCCCAGCAATTTTTATGAGTTTATCACCTTTACTGCTCTTTTTGTACAAAGAGCTGCCTAAAGAAATGAAGCAAAATCAACAAAACGTCTCGTCGCAACGGGGATCACGTCGAGACGTCGTTTCATTGGCCAAAGAGGTTGGAGTCTCTTTTTTGCGGCCTGAATAATGTTAGACCCTACTGCGCGATTCCAAAAGGATGCTTTTTATTGGCGTAAGCAAAATTTCGTCCTTCACTTGCTGTTGAACTTCCCGTGAGCAGAAACAATGAAAGAGAGGGGCTATAAAGTTTAGTGTGAAGGGTAAAAAACCTCTAAAGGTAACTGTGGAGCCTAAAGGGCCCGTCCAGACGGATGGGCAATTTCTCCTCCCTTCTTGTAAGAAATCGAGGCATCCTTGTTGTAGACGAGCATCAGCCTCGCCCTGAACCTTTTTAAATTGGACACCCTCATTTCGGAGTTCATCCCCTCAATTAGGCCGTTGCTGATCCTCCTCCATCCTATGAAGAGGAACGAGTTGAGAATCCACTCCCTCCAATTGCGCCATGAGAGACTAGAACGACACCAACTCCGGTATCCTCGCGGCCTCCGGGTCGCGCATCCGCCTGTCGAATTCCCCAAAACCCTTGAATTACCGATGTGGCCCAGTCAAAAACCTATGACGGATTGAGGGCAATCCCTAAGGTTTTCGTTCAAGCAAATAAATATGTCATTGTCTGTCCCCGGGCTTATGCGAGTAAGGCGCCTCGTTAGCCAGCAACGGCCCAATCAGCAAAATCATGACAACGCCTTTCGTATCCGGCATCAAAAAAGATGTCGTTTCGGTTAATCCGTGAGCATAAAAAGCGATCAGCAAAAAGAACGACGCCCACCCCGTCTTCTCCTTCTTAATAATGCTGATGATGCTTTTATAGGCAAGAACGAAGGTGATAATGCTATAAGCCGTCAGTCTAACTATGCCGCCAGAAAATAGTTGATGGATAAAGCCATTATGTTCGAAATATAGCCTCTGATTATAGTATTGAAACATCACGTTAAGCAGCAAGTAATCATTTTGTTCGCCGACACCCAGCCACAACGCTATATGGTTAGAAGACTGAAAAGCCATACACGCATTCCATATCTCGGTTCTGTTCTCTAGTCCGTTGTCCCTATATGTCCCCATCGCGGAGTGGAAGGATTCATAAAGCTTATCCAGCAATGAGCCCTTGGGAAGCATTTTCTTCGCGCCCATAAATACGAATGTGAAAAAAACCGCAGCCAAAAGGAGCAGGGACAAGGTGGCTTTTAAAACATGTTTGGAATGGATGTTATCAAAGAACCTATATAAGCCAAAAACAGCCAGGAAGACCGTGGAGATAAAGATGGAGGTCTTAGAGATAACGAATAGGAGCATCACATATTGGAACCCCATAAGGATATAGTTCCAAAAGTGGTGCCTATCCGCGTGGATATAGGCTGTGCATAAGATTCCTAATAGCAGCATCACGCCATAGGTGTTTCTATTCCCGTAGAAGGAGCTGGCATAGATACTCGAGTTAGCAGGTTTACTGGTATCAAAGAAATACATGTAAACGTTCATCTCTTTAACGATGGAATAGCCGATAGAGACGAAGGAGACGATGACAACCCCATAGAATATAGGAAGAAAAGATCTACTGCTTCTCACCACTTCTGGGAATATAGCGAAAAGGTAGTAAAAGAGGAAGCAGGCCTCGATATAGTCGAGCATGTAATGGACGCGCAACGCGTCGTCCATTACATAGGTATAAGGCTGTATGTCTCCTGTATATCTAGTCACCGTTCCGCTAACTTCGGAAGGGAACAGCAATATGGCTAAGGTATTCCCTATCCCGATAATTAGGAACATGATCGCCCAGCCCCAATGGATATGAAGTCCCCATTTCTTGATCGCGAGGATATAACATAGGGCTAGAAGGCATACCGTTATGCTGAAATAGAGGTAGAACTCAGGCTCATTGAAAACCGTGTTTTCTCCCCCTCTATAGAAAGCTATGCCTTCTTGGAGCAGGCAGTTAAAAACAAGCATTACGCAAGTTAAAAGAAAGATAAAAAGATATGGGCGGTTGCCCGTATCTTCCTCGCTCCTTTTTAACTTCGCATAGCTATAGTTCATCGCACTCTTCTAGCCTATATCTAAAAGACCATAGGCATATAGGTAGTTTAGCATTAGCCTTAAAGGGGATAAAGAAGAGGCCTTGATCGCTTTAGGCCCGTCCCTAGGGGAACAATTTGGAAGAGCCTTGGTCTTGCTTAGACAAGATAAAGGCCTCTTTCTAGAGCGAAGCCTGCAAAAGAGATTGGCGCCTCTCGAAAAAGCCTTAAGGCTTATGGAGCCGGAAGCCTTAGCCTCAACTGCGAGGTTCTCTATAGCATCCTCTCCTATTACGAGGCTTCGGCTTTTAAAGTCTGCTATCCAGATTTCTCTAATAGGGTCTATTCTCCAATTCTCGAGTGGCCAAGCGTAAGAAGATGGAGATTCCTATTCTTATCCCCATCATCGTCTTAGTAAGTGCAGGCGGAATAGGAGGAGGCATCTACGCTGCCTCTAAATTAGCAAAGGGCCAGAGGCTTCTAGCGTTTCTAAGGCCACGGATATCTCCAGTGAAGAAGACTCTTTCTTTGAGGAATTATCCATAGAATCTAGCGTGGAGGAGTCTTCTTCTATGGAGTCCTCTTCTGCCTCGGCTTAAGTGCCAGGCAGCATATTCGGCTTTATCCTTCTAGTACATAGTCAGAAAGAAAAGACGGCATCCTTCTTGCCTTTTAGGCACAACGGATGCCGCCATAAGCTTGTTTGTACATTTGATACATTCAAGTTTTATAGGTTGGCGACATTTATTGTCATTAAACAAATCTAAAGTTTAACTTAATATTTTATAAAGTACTACTTTAGTTTTGTATTAAATATATTACAATTAGTTCAAAGGAAAGGGAGAAAACGTCCATGATTAAAAGAACTATCGCAGACTCTATCGCCAAGACGGTTCGTGATTACCCCGTCACCGTCGTCTCTGGGCCAAGGCAAGTCGGAAAATCCACATTGGTCTTCCACCAATTCATGAAGGAAGGCTATAGCTATGTCGGCCTCGATGACCGCAGAGAACAGGCTCTTGCCAAAAATGACCCTGCGGGCTTTCTTGCCGCCCATCCCGGGAAGCTCATCATCGATGAGGCCCAAAAAGCGAAGGAGCTCTTCCCAGAGATCGAGAAAATCGTCAATCGCATCAGGCTTGAAAAAGGCAACAGGGAAGCCAATGGAATGTTCATCCTCATAGGCTCTTATTCCAAAGCTCTACTAGAGGGTGCGAAGGAGTCTTTCTCCGGCAGAGTCGGCATCATCAAGATGTCGCCCCTCAGCATGCGTGAGATTCAGGGAAAGGAGGAGACCCCCTTTCACCCAAGCAAAGAAGACTCCTTTAGAAGAAGTCAGGATTTCTCCCTGGATGAAAAAAAGCTTCTCCGCTACATCGTCCGCGGCTTCATGCCCGGCCTTTATGACAACCCGGAGATGGATGCTTCCACCTACTACTCTTCTTACCTACAAACCTATATGGAAAAAGACCTCAGAGACGTCATGGACGTCAAAGACGAGGTGAAGTACGAAAACTTCCTGATGCTTCTAGCCTCCAATACGGGGGAGGAGCTCGTCTACGATTCCTATGCGAAGCAAATCGGCGTCTCGGCAGTAACGATCAAAACCTGGATCGACGCCCTCTTCAAGATGGGAATCGTTTATCTCTGCCAGCCCTATAACGAGACCTCTTTGGTCAAACGCGTCGTCAAAAGGCCTAAGCTATATTTCTTCGATACGGGCTTTGCCTGCTATTTAGCGGGCATCCGTGATGGAGAGACTTTAGGCAGAAGTTTTCTGAAAGGCAGATTCGTCGAGACCTATTTCTTCAATGAAATCCGCAAGTCGTATCTCAATAGCAACGAGGATATCCCCTTCTATTACTATCGGGATAGCATGCAGGGAGAAGTCGATCTGGTCCTCGTAGCAAACGGCACATTATCCTGCGTGGAGTTCAAATCCGGAAGCGAGTTCTCCAAAAAGAATATCGCCGCGTTCAATAACCTCAATTCCACAAAATTGCTGCGCGGGGTTGGGGCCATCGTCTGCACAACGGACAAACCATATGCAATAGATGGCAACAATCTCGTTTTGCCTGCCTCCTCCATCTAAAATCGAGTAGAGCGGCGAGGTTTTAATCTCGCCCGCCCTCTCACACCACCGTACGTGCGGTTTTCCGCATACGGCGGTTCCAATC